>CAVHVH010000054.1:0-13851 GCA_963639385.1 Oscillospiraceae bacterium | reverse complement strand
GATGGTCTTTAGGTTCTCAAAAATTATAGTTCGTTTGTCAAGAATTAGAGCGAGAGTTATGTTAAAAGCTGTTAAATTTGCCAAATATTAGCATTTTGCGGTCAAAAATTAGAGTTCTTGACTCCATTCATCTCTGTTGATAACTCAAAAATTACCCCAAAATGGGCTATTTTTGGCCAAAACTTTGCAACTTTTTATCGAAAAAAAATGGGCGAAAATTGGCACTTTTGTAACATTTGTTAACTATAAAAGCGCGCTGTTTGTTAAATATTCTAAATGTGGTTAAAAATGTGCTTGCAAAATGTAAGCAGAATGGTAGTTAAAAGCTATGTAGGGTGATGTTTGAATATTTTTTTGCACATTACTTATATGAAGTGGGCGTTAATTCGGGAATTTTGCCTAAATTTGTATCATATTGAAAGACATACAAGATGAAACAGATAAGCTGGGGATTTATAGGCTGTGGTGAGGTGACTGAAAAAAAGTCGGGCCCTGCATTCTCTGAGGTAGAAGGTTCGCACGTTGAAGCAGTGATGAGTCGTAGTGGTGATAAAGCGCGCGACTATGCCGAGCGTCACAATATACGCAAATGGTTTGCTGATGCCCAAGAACTGATAGACGACCCAGATATCAATGCTATATACATAGCAACACCCCCGTCGAGCCATGCCACATTTGCCATTATGGCCATGCGTGCCGGCAAGCCTGCATACATAGAAAAGCCTTTGGCTGCAAGTTATGACGACTGTGTGCGCATAAACCGTATAAGCGAGCAGACAGGAGTGCCTTGTTTTGTGGCCTATTATAGACGTTATCTTCCTTATTTTCAACGTGTAAAAGAGATCGTTAACAGTGGAGCTATAGGCAATATAACCAATGTACAGATAAAATTTTCGGTGCCTCCACGCGAGTTGGATTATAATTCTACCCGAGAACTTCCATGGCGACTGCAGCCCGATATATCCGGAGGAGGTTATTTCTATGATTTGGCACCTCATCAGCTTGACTTGTTGCAAGATATCTTTGGAATAATAGTCAAGGCACATGGGTATTGTACCAACCGCGCGCATCTCTATGCCGCCGAAGATACTATAAGTGCTTGTTTCCGTTTTGAAAACGGATTGGTAGGTAGTGGCTCTTGGTGCTTTGTTGGTCATCAGAGTGCCAGCGAAGACTGTATAGAGATTGTAGGAGAACAAGGAATGCTATCGTTCTCAGTGTATAGTTACGCCCCAATTCGCCTGGTTACATCAGAAGGTGTAACTGAAATTGTAGTTAAGAATCCTCCTTACGTGCAACTGCCCATAATTCGCAAGGTGATAGAAGACCTGCAAGGGGTGGGGGTGTGTACGGCTACTAGTGTGAGTGCCACCCCAACTAATTGGGTGATGGACCGTATCTTGGGCAAAATGTAGAATGATATGTACCATTTCCCCCTTCTACTATTCGCATTGTTGCTTGTTGGGATGCCTTTATATGCCGACGATTCCATTCAGGTTAAGCGTAATGGATTGGTGGGGGCTTTGTATCGCTTTGTAAAGGCATTCAGTCAGGTAGACACGCTCTATGTAGAACCACAGCGGTATAATTATGCGGCGATGATACAGAATACCAATTCGTATGAGGTATATAGACTTAGCAGCAAGAATGGTATGGACGTGGTGTTCTCGCCCAAGCCAAGAGTGAAGATAGGTCCATATTTCGGTTGGAGATGGATATTCTTAGGTTATACCTTGGACGTAGCACATGTCAAGGAGACCGAACATAACCAAGATTTTAATTTGAGTCTATATTCTAACCAGATAGGCGTAGACCTGTTTTACCGTCGTACAGGCAACAACTACAAGATTAAGCAGATAGACCTTGGACAGGAATATAATACCGAGAAGCTGGAGGATTTGCCGTTTGATGGTATAGAAGCCAGTATTAAGGGCTTTAATCTGTATTACATATTTAATCATCGCAAATTTTCGTACCCGGCAGCCTACAGTCAGAGCAACATACAACGGCGGTCGGCAGGTTCGTTCTTGGCCGGAATAGGCTATACCCGACATGGACTGGATATGGACTGGGAAAAGTTAGTGTCGGTAATAAAGCAAAATACGCCACAGAGTATACCCGAAGGACTGGATGTCAATAAAGATTTGCCTTCGCATATAGACTATACAGACTATTCTTTTTCGGGCGGGTATGCGTATAACTGGGTTCCGTTGCGCAATTTGCTGGTAGACGTGTCGCTCTCTTTGGCGCTGTCGTACAAGACTACAAAGGGCGACAATGAGGGGCGCAAATACTGGTACAAGCAGTTGGCGCTACACAACACCAATGTTGACGCCATAGGTCGGATGGGAGTGGTGTGGAACAATTCGCAGTGGTTTGCAGGGGTAAATACCGTATTCCACTCGTATAATTATCACAAGAGCAGAATAACCACCAACAATCTCTTTGGCAATGTGAATATATATGTAGGATTTAATTTTGGACGCCGATGAATCGCATAATACTTACCTTAATAATTCTGATGTGTATCAGTAATAACTGCATGGGGAGTGATGGGGTAGACTATACCCCGGCCGATAGTATGCAGGTGGTATCGTTGTTGAAGCGTGCACAGCAGGTTAAACCGGGCGGTAATGCCGTAGTCTACTTTGCCCGACAGTTGTGCGGTATTCCCTATGTGGCAAAGACTCTGGAGAAGAATGCAACAGAGCGACTTGTTGTTAATCTACAGGGATTGGACTGTACTACCTATGTAGAAAGTGTGTTGGCCTTGGTAGTGTGTGCCCATGAAAAGAGCGTAAAGTTTGAGGATTACTGCCGTTGGCTAAAACAGATACGCTATGCGCAGGGGGAGGTGAAGTATACCCGGCGACTGCATTATTTTACTTCGTGGATAGACAGTAATACGGCCTTAGGGATAGTTAAGGAGATAACAGGCCAGGGGAAACCCTTTACAGGCAAGCAGCAACTCAATATCGATTTTATGTCAACTCATAGTGAGCTATACCCCATGATGTATGGAAAACCAAAAGTGATAAATGAGATAAAGACTGTAGAAAGCATGCTAACTGGACGTACTGTGGCGTATATTCCCAAACAGATGATAAGCGACACACCACTCTTGCGAAAAACTATAAAAGATGGCGATATTCTGGCCATAACCACATCAAAGAAAGGATTGGATACATCGCATATAGGTATTGCCGTATGGCATAGTGATGGGCTACACCTGCTCAATGCTTCGCAAATAAGACATAAGGTGGTAGAAGAGCCTATGACATTAGGTGTGTATATGGCAAAGCATCCTACACAGACCGGAATAAGAGTTATAAGGGTGGTTCAATAAATTACCCTCCTTAAGGGTAACCCAGCAGTGAAAAGTGTGACTTAGGAATATCTTTTTCCTTGTTTATACCTTGTTTCTGTAAAAAATGGTGTAACTTTGTGTGTTGTAAATGGCGGTTTTGTAAATAGTCTTTGGCAGATTTGGAAGAGATGCCGAAAGGAGCGGAAACGTTATTAGGTAATAAGGGATTAACATATGGTGGCATTTTTTTAGAACCACTCTATACACATTATATTATATATGAATACAGGTAAAGTAGATGTCCTGTTGGGTCTCCAGTGGGGCGATGAAGGAAAAGGCAAGGTTGTGGATGTACTCACTCCCCGCTATGATGTAGTGGCCCGTTTTCAAGGTGGTCCCAATGCCGGTCATACCTTGGAGTTTAAAGGGCAGAAATATGTATTGCGTTCTATTCCATCGGGTATCTTTCAGGGAGGCAAGATTAACATTATAGGCAATGGTGTGGTATTGGCTCCTGACTTGTTTATGGAAGAAGCCAAAGCACTGGAATCTTCAGGGCATAATCTGCACGAGCGTTTGCACATATCAAAGAAAGCCCATCTTATAATGCCTACCCACCGGATTCTGGACCGTGCCAACGAGGCTGCAAAAGGAAAAAACAAGGTTGGAACTACAGGAAAGGGCATTGGACCTACATATACAGACAAAATATCGCGAACAGGTCTTAGGGTAGGAGATATCCTTGACAACTTCGAAGCCAAATATGCCGCCCATAAGGAACGCCATATGAAGCAGTTGGCAGCAATGGGATGGACCGACTTTGATGGATTTGAAGAGGTAGAAGCCAAATGGATGGAAGGTGTTGCCTATTTGCGACAGTTTACAATAGTAGATAGCGAAAACGAGATTAACCGTATCTTGCGCGAAGGAAAAAACATACTTTGCGAGGGCGCACAGGGTACTATGCTCGATGTAGATTTCGGCAGCTATCCATTTGTTACTTCATCGAATACTATTTGTGCCGGTGCATGTACAGGATTGGGAATAGGACCTAACCGTATAGGTAATGTCTATGGCATTATGAAAGCTTATTGTACCCGTGTGGGTAGCGGGCCTTTTCCTACCGAACTATTTGACGAAACTGGTAACATCATTCGCAGCATAGGTCATGAGTATGGTGCTGTTACAGGTCGTGAGCGCCGTTGTGGGTGGATAGATTTGGTGCAGTTGCGTTATTCCATTATGGTTAACGGTGTTACCGAACTTATAATGATGAAGAGCGATGTGTTGGATGGATTTGACACCATTAAAGCATGTGTGGCCTACAAACTGAAAGACGGGAGCGAGACAACAGAATTCCCTTACGAAATAGATGATGTAACCCCAGTCTACAAGGAATTGCCCGGATGGAAGACAGATATGACCAAGTTTACATCGGAAGACCAATTCCCCGAGGCTTTCAGCAATTATATCAGCTTCTTGGAAGAGTATCTGGAAACTCCTATTAAGGTAATATCAATAGGTCCTGACCGCGAACAAACAATAGTAAGAAAGTAATGGCACAGAAACCTTCAATACCAAAGGGGACGAGAGATTTCGGTCCTATAGAGATGGCCAAGCGCAACTATATATTTGACACTATACGGCAAGTATATGCGCTTTATGGATTCCAACAGATAGAAACTCCAGCAATGGAAACACTCCAAACCCTTATGGGAAAGTATGGAGAAGAAGGAGACAAATTGTTGTTCAAGGTACTTAATTCAGGAGATTATTTAAACAAGGTCTCTGAAGAGGAATTGGCCGAGCGTAATAGTCTGCATTTAGCCGCTAAGTTATGCGAGAAAGGTTTGCGGTATGATTTGACCGTTCCCTTTGCCCGTTATGTGGTAATGCATAGAGATGAATTGCAGCTGCCGTTCAAGCGTTATCAGATTCAGCCAGTATGGCGTGCCGACAGACCGCAGAAGGGGCGCTATCGTGAATTCTTTCAATGCGATGCCGACGTGGTAGGTTCAGATTCGTTGCTCAATGAAGTAGAGTTGATGCAAATTGTTGACACCGTATTCTGCAAGTTTGGAATTCGTGTTCAGATAAAAATAAACAACCGCAAAATCCTTACTGGTATAGCGGAGATGATAGGCGAAGCTGACAAGATAGTAGATATTACGGTAGCTATTGACAAGCTGGATAAAATAGGAATAGACAATGTAAATGCCGAATTGAGGGCTTGTGGTATCAGCGATGAGGCTATTGAGAAATTGCAACCAATTATTAGTCTTGAGGGTACCAACAACGAAAAGTTGCAGACAATAGCACAGGTTCTGTCAGCATCTGAGACAGGTATGAAAGGTGTTGAAGAAACCCGTTTTATACTGGATACTCTTGAAAAGGTAGGTCTTACTAACGAAATACAACTGGATCTTACCTTGGCCCGTGGTTTGAATTACTATACGGGGGCAATTTTTGAGGTGAAAGCACTTGACACGCCTATGGGCAGTATTACAGGTGGCGGACGCTATGATAACTTAACGGGTATCTTTGGTATGCCAGGACTTAGTGGCGTAGGCATTTCTTTCGGTGCCGATCGCATT
This sequence comes from Oscillospiraceae bacterium, assembly GCA_963639385.1. Taxonomy (GTDB): domain Bacteria; phylum Bacteroidota; class Bacteroidia; order Bacteroidales; family Bacteroidaceae; genus Prevotella. The sequence continues at coordinate 7,950 of CAVHVH010000054.1, read as the reverse complement.
TACGATGTTTTGAACTCGTTAAATCTCTATCCCCAGGAAACGTTGAATTCAACGCAAGTATTATTCATTAATTTCGGTGAGAAAGAGGCTGCCTATTGTTTGCCTGTTGTCAACGATATACGTAGGAATGGCATACGGGCTGAACTCTATCCCGATGCTGCAAAGATGAAGAAACAAATGGGATATGCCAATGCAAAGTCTATTCCGTTTGTAGTCCTTGTAGGCGAAAACGAAATGAAAGAGGGAAAGGTAACCCTGAAAAATATGGCAACAGGTGAGCAACAGCTTGTTACACCCCAAGAAGCCATTACGTTGATTAAAGGGTAGGGTTCATAGAACCACCCATAAGATAGAACTCTACGATGTGGACTTTGCAGAAAGAGCAGAGCCCACATTTACTTAATATAAAAGATGTTGCCCTCAAAAGACAGGCGGATGTTGTGGACAAGTACCACATTTTCAAGTCGTTGCCGAGGGCTCCAGTTAAAATACGAAGAAACATGCTAAATTTCATATCCTTTGGCAGTAGTAGCAGTGGGAATTGCTATTTTTTCTACAATGACGATGACAACCTAATGATAGATATAGGTGTAGGCATACGCACATTAAAGAAAAGCTTTGGCAATTATGGTCTAAAGTTGTCACAGGTACAAAACATACTTGTTACACATGATCATGCAGACCATATCAAATCGGTGGGCAGTATAAGTAAAGATCTCGACCTGCCTGTCTATACAACAACCATAGTACATCAAGGGATAGACCGCAATCATTATGTTAAGTCGAAAGTTCCGGCACACAACAAGCATATTGTAGAGAATGGGGTAGAACAAAAGGTGGGTAATTTTAGTGTTACACCTTTTCATGTTCCCCATGACAGTATGGATTGCGTGGGATATATAATCGTGTATAAAGGAATGACGATAGTTCTGGCTACCGACGTGGGGTCGGTTACCGAAGAGATAAAGAAAGCCGTAGGCATGGCCGATTATCTGATTATCGAGGCCAATCATGATGAAGATATGCTGAAGAACGGGCCTTATCCTGCCCATCTCAAACAGCGGGTGGCTGGGGCATGTGGACATCTTAGTAACAAGTGTTGTGCGGAAACAATAGCCGAATATTCGTCAGAAAAACTGAAACACATCTGGTTATGCCATTTGTCGGAAGAAAACAATCATCCTGAACTCGCCCGTATTACGGTAGAACAAATGTTGGCTAAAGTGCGGAATACACCAGTAAAGGTAGATGTATTGAAACGCAAGATACCAACAGGCATCTTTACGCTCTCTTGTGAATAAGATGGATATAGTAATGTTCAAAAAATAATTTGCGCAAGTTTGTAGAATATCTAAATGCCAGCTATCATGTCTGACTACCCCTGTCTTTTTGCCGTTTTTGCGACTTCTTTTCAGTCACATAGCCCGCTATGCTCCTTCAAAGAATCCAGTAAAACCAGCTAAAAATATAGGGTAAACTTGGGCAACTTATTTTTTGAACATTACATAATATCCTATTTTGTATAAAGAAAATAAGGTTAAGCAGGGATGGCTAATGAGCCGTTCCTGCATTTTTTTTTGCAGATGGCCGAATAACCATCCTACAAAATGGTGCAGATGTATGCGCTCTATGGTATTGGCAATGGTGATGATTCGCGAATATTCTTGCAGTTGCGCACGGTGGAGAAATAGAGTACGCAGGCTTTCTTCTACTTTCTGTATATAGGATTCGTTTGTTTCAAAATCACAAAATCCTACCGGATTGTCGATATGCTGTATAGGAATACCAGCTTGGCACAGTAGGGCGCCATAGGCCACATCTTCATATCCATAATTTTGGAAAGTAGAGTCTAACGGATAGGTTAGCAGAACATTTCTATCGATGCAGTAATTGGATGTGTGAAAGTCTTTGTAGCAGTTTTTTTGTCTCTCAGAAGCCCGGTAGGCATGTTCTGATTTTTTTTCGTATTCGTATCTTAGGTTACCGCGGTGTTGCCCTATAACACAATAGCCACCATAGACAACTGGGGAAGGTGTTGCCATGTAGTTTAGGATATAGCGGTTGGATACCAGACACATGTCAGAGTCAATAAACAACAGGCGGTTGTACTGGGCCTTGTTTGCAAGGAAATTACGGATGGCCGAGCGACCCATATTACATTTGTTCTGGATGAAAGAACAATGTTCGAATGTATTGATAATGGAATTCTTGCTGATAACTGTCTTGTTGCTTGAACCATCGTCGGCAACGATAATTTCCCATAGGGGTAGTTTTGCGACTTTGCATTGGAGGCACAAGTCGTGTACTAATTTAGTACAATCGCAGTTATACTCGGGTATCAATATAGATAGCGCATTCATTACGTTATGACTTTTTTAATTTTTCGGCCAGGTATTTACCCGTTATACTCTTTTCGCATTTTGCCAAATCTTCAGGCGTGCCTTCGAATACCAAATTTCCACCTTTGTCTCCGCCGTCGGGGCCTAAGTCAATAGTCCAGTCGGCGCACTTGATGATTTCCATATTGTGTTCGATAATCAAAATGGTATGTCCGCGTTTAACAAGTGCATTAAACGAGTCAAGCAGTTTTTGGATATCGTGAAAATGCAAACCGGTTGTAGGTTCGTCAAAAATAAAGAGGGTAGGGTCGGCCTTCTCTTGTCCTATAAAATATGCCAGTTTTACACGTTGGTTTTCTCCTCCAGACAAGGTGGAAGAGTTCTGCCCCAACTTGATATAGCCCAAACCTACATCTTGGAGAGGTTTTAGTCTGTTGGTGATGGCCGGTTGGTTATATTTTGTAAAGAATTCGATAGCCTCTGATATAGTCATGCAGAGTACATCGTATATGTTTTTACCATGAAACGTTACATCGAGGATATCATTCTGAAAGCGTTTGCCATGACAGGCATCACAGGTGAGTATCAAGTCGGCCATGAATTGCATTTCTATAGTAATGACTCCGGCGCCTTTGCATTCCTCGCATCTTCCGCCTTCAGCGTTGAACGAGAAATATTGGGACGTATATCCCATCTGGCGTGATAATGGTTGGTCAGCAAAAAGCTGGCGTATGGCATCGTAAGCCTTGACATATGTAGCCGGATTGGAGCGGGTAGACTTTCCGATAGGGTTTTGGTCGACAAACTCTACATGCTTAATGGCGTTCCAATCTCCTTCGAGTGATAAATATTCTCCTGGCAATTCGGCCACTTCGTCTAATCTGCGTTTCAATGCAGGAAATAAAATTCCTTTGATAAGCGAACTCTTTCCTGACCCAGATACTCCTGTAACAACAGTCATTACATTGAGCGGAATTTGGACATCTATACCTTTAAGATTGTTCATCCTTGCTCCTTTTATAAGGATAGAGCGATTCCAAAAACGACGGGAGGTTGGAACGGGTATGGTAGCAACCCCAGTAAGGAATTTTACTGTATATGAAAGGGGAAAATCTTTTGTGGTGGCTTTCGACAACTTTGACGTGTCTCCTTCAAAAACAATATTGCCTCCCAACGTGCCGGCATCAGGGCCAACATCTATTAAATAGTCAGCGGCACGCATTATTTCTTCATCGTGCTCTACCACAATTACAGTGTTGCCCAGTTGTTGTAGTTCTTTCAGCACTTTAATCAATTTCTGGGTATCGCGGCTATGAAGTCCGATAGATGGTTCGTCAAGGATATAGAGCGAACCTACAAGCGAGCTGCCAATGGCGGTAGTAAGGCTGATGCGTTGGGATTCGCCACCAGACAATGTGTTTGATGGGCGAGCCAAAGTAAGATATTGCAAACCAACCTGGCATAAATATTCAAGTCTGTTGGTGATTTCGCTTATTAGCCGTTTGCTTACTTTTTGGTTGTGTTCAGACAGTTGTAGCGTTTTGAACCATTCCAATAGATTGCCGATAGGCATTTGTACTAAATCGGTAATGCTTCTTCCATTGATTTTTACCCAATTGGCCTCTTTCTTAAGTCTTCCGCCATGACAGTCAGGACAGGTAGTTCGGCCGCGATAACAACTCAACATTACACGATACTGAATTTTATATTGGTTGTCCTTGACCATTTGGAAGAAAGAGTCGATACATACTTTGTCTTTTAGGCTTTTCCGCTTTTCAGACGGAAGTCCGTGCCATAGCATGTCCTTCTGTGCTTGGGTGAGTTCGTTGTATGGTGTAAAGATAGGAAAATTGTCAGCCTGTGCACGGCGACAGAATTCCTCTTGCCATGTCTTCATTTTTTCTCCATGCCAGCATTTTACGCATCCGTCATATACGCTCAGGGTAGAGTTGGGAACAACCAATTTCTCGTCAATGCCAACAATGTTACCGAAGCCTTCGCAAGTAGGGCATGCACCTGCCGGAGAGTTGAAAGAAAACATGTTGTCATTAGGTTCTTCGAAAGTCATACCATCGGCTTCGAACCGTGTAGAAAAAGTGTATGATAAATTAGATGGCATAAAAACCAGAACGCAAGTGCCGTCTCCCTCGTACATGGCCGTTTCTATAGAATCGACCAACCGCGACTGTTGTTCGTTTTCGTTAGATACAGCCAAACGGTCGACAACTAGATAGATGTCTTCTGCGTTAGGCAAACGTTTGGCATTTTCCAGCGCCTCGTCGATCTGTTCTATTTCGCCCTTTATATACAACCGCTGGTAGCCCCCTTGACGGTACATTTCCAGTTGCTTGGTCAATGGCCGGTCTGCAGGAAGCTGAATTGGAGCTAAAACTAAAAAGCGGGTGCCTTGTGAGTATTGCTGAGTGCAGTTGACAATGTCGTCAATGGTATGCCGCTTTACCTCTTGGCCACTAATAGGAGAATAGGTCTTACCGATATGGGCGAACAACAAGCGAAGATATTCGTAGATTTCTGTTGAAGTACCAACCGTAGAGCGTGGGTTGTGGGATATTACACGTTGTTCGATGGCTATTGCAGGTGGCAAGCCCTTTGCAAAATCATATTCAGGCTTGCTCATCCTGCCAAGAAACTGGCGGGCATAACTTGACAAAGACTCAACATACCGGCGTTGGCCCTCAGCATACAGCGTATCGAAGGCCAGTGAACTTTTTCCCGATCCACTTACACCTGCTATAACAACAAACTTGTTGCGAGGTATTGATATGTTGATATTCTTAAGATTGTTTACCTTAATGCCTTTAAACTCGATATAGCACATAGAACGAATATTTTTTTGATAAAACTAATCAAACAGAGAAAACGCAAATCATCTTAGGCATACAGATTACATGTGTATGTATGCCCAAGATGATATTGCATAGAGGTCTGTATTTCCTTAGATATTGAGGAATAACCTATGTATTTCTTTCGAATCATTAAGTTCAGGATGGAAAGAAGTTACCAACTGATTATTCTGCCGTGCAGCTACTGCATTTCCATCGACAGTTGCCAATATGTCAACATCTTTGCCAGCCGATTTTATGTATGGTGCACGGATGAACGTCATAGGTACGGGGTGGTCTATGCCAAAGAAAGCAGACTCGGTATAGAAGCTACCCAACTGTCGGCCGTAGGCATTGCGTCTAACAGTAATGTCCATGGTTGCCAATCCTACGTTAGATTCGTTTTCTATCCTTTGAGCCAACAGTATCATTCCTGCACAAGTGCCAAATACCGGCATTCCCGCCTGTATACGCTTGCGGATAGGAAGCAGAAGACCAGTATCGTTGAGTAATTTGCGTAGAGTAGTACTTTCTCCACCAGGAATAATGAGTCGGTCTATAGAATTGTCAAAATCTTTTAGTTGTCTGATTTCAACGGTGTTTACACCGATACGATGAAGCATTTGTTCGTGTTCGGCAAATGCTCCTTGAAGGGCTAATACTCCAACTTTCATTTACCTCTTTCTGCCATCAACAGTTCTATTTCTTGCTCGTTGATACCTACCATTGCTTCGCCAAGGTCTTCGCTCAATTCGGCAAGTTTAACAGGGTCGTTATAATTGGTAACGGCCTGTACAATAGCAGCAGCGCGTTTTGCGGGATTGCCGCTCTTGAAGATACCGCTTCCAACAAATACACCTTCAGCGCCAAGCTGCATCATAAGAGCTGCATCGGCAGGAGTAGCTACGCCGCCAGCAGCAAAATTAACTACGGGCAATTTGCCGTTTTCATGTACATATACCACAAGGTCGTATGGAACTTGGAGTTGCTTTGCGGCCTCGTAAAGTTCGTCTTTGCTCATGCTGGTAAGACGGCGTATCTCGCTCTGCATCATACGCATATGGCTTACGGCTTGAACAACATCTCCAGTGCCCGGTTCTCCCTTTGTGCGTATCATGGTAGCTCCTTCGGCAATACGTCTGAGAGCTTCGCCCAAATTTTTGGCTCCACAAACAAACGGTACGTCGAATTGAGTCTTGTCGATATGGTAGATATTGTCTGCAGGTGAGAGAACTTCGCTCTCGTCGATGTAATCGATCTCTATAGCTTGCAGTATTTGTGCCTCGGCAATGTGGCCGATACGGCATTTAGCCATTACGGGTATGCTTACGGCCTCTTGGATGCCTTTTATCATCTTGGGGTCGCTCATACGCGATACACCACCGGCTGCGCGGATGTCGGCAGGGATTCTTTCCAATGCCATTACGGCACATGCACCAGCCGCTTCGGCTATTCGTGCCTGTTCAGGGGTTGTTACGTCCATGATTACACCGCCTTTAAGCATCTGGGCCAAGTTGCGGTTCAAATTTTGTCTTTCTGTTGTCATTGTATGTGATTTTTACGAAAATTACTTGGTGTATATCCTGTTATGCGTTTGAAAAACTTGGAAAAGTGAGCCTGTGACGAGAAGCCATATTCATAAGCAATCTCTTGTATGGTTTTTTCGCTGTTGATCAATTCGCATTCGATAGCGTCTTTAAGATATTGTTCGATAATAGCTTTTGGGGTAAGACCACAGATACGATTTGTTACCTGGGTCAGGTATCTTGGGGTTACATTGAGGTATTCGGCATAATAGGCCACATCGCTACGTTGCTTCATGTAAGTAGAGATGGATGTGGTAAAGTCGTGGTATAGATCGGTACTTCGGCTATGCGGCATGTTGTCCGAAGGAACGTGTATACGTATGTATTCGGAAGCCATCTCTAAAGCTTCGTTAATATCGTTGCCCTGGGTAAGATAAAAAGCGATGGCAGTAGACAATAAGTTGGTGTATCCGTGAACAGGTGAATCTTTTAATATATATACATTATTATAATTGTCATTGCCCAATATTTCTTTAGCTTCTTCTTTTCTTAAGAGAATAAGAGAGCAGAGGGGGAGAAGGTGCTGACGGATCAAGCCTATCAAATGGCTCTCTAACAGTAAGTCGCCGTTGTGTGAGAATACTACGGGGTCGTAAATTACGTAACGGGGCTTGTGTCGTTGCAGATAATTGACTATTGCCGACAAAGTGTGCAGATTATGTATCATTCCGATTTTGACAATGGTGGGTTGCATATCGTTTCCAATTGCTTCTATTTGGTTGGCTACGACATGTGACGGAATGTCATAAAATTCTTGGATTCCCAGCGTGTTCTGGATAGTTATACAAGTGATGACCGATACCATTTGGCCACCCAACTGGGTGATGGCCTTGATGTCTGCTTGAACACCAGAGCCTCCTGTACTGTCAGAGCCAGTTATAGTTAGTATCGTATCCATTGTTTATAAAATTGTTGATGCAAAATAACGCATTAATTTTGACTTGACAAAGGAATGTTCTTGAAATGACAACAAAAACGGCTAATTTAGCAAACTGTAAATGAACTCAACGGTGGTAATTTATAGAAGCACCCTTAAGCGTGGTATGGATAGAAATGTGGGGTTGTTATTTTGGTTTTTTATAGAAGAGGTTTTATAATTCTAAAATTTTGTATACCTTTGTAATAATTAACGAAGAATGCAAATGTCAAGGAAAATCTTGTGTGTTGCCATTCAGTTGGCAC
>CAVHVH010000053.1:0-14079 GCA_963639385.1 Oscillospiraceae bacterium | reverse complement strand
TACTCGTAATAGACACCTCGCAAAGCGAGCACGACCCCTATGGCCACAAGCAAGATACCCCCATTAAGCGAAACGGCGAGTAATTGGTAAGGAACAGCCACTGAGCGCACAGAATATCCTATCAACAAAAGGTTTTCCAGTTTACGAGTATTTTTCTGAACCAATAAATATATGCTTAACAATAGAATATAAAAACTCAATATCGTAATAAGTACGCCTACAGCCATTACAACACCTACGGCAAGTCTGAGAAAATAAGCCGTTTTCTCATTATTCATTTGATCACTGTCAATTTCGTATCCATGTTCGTCCATAAATGACGTTACCTCTTTGCTTGCCGGATTATCAAAACGAACTAACAAGCGAGAGGGCTGCGAATCTGACTGAGAGCTGTACTCATGGTTACTTGAATCCATAAACGATTGGGGCACAAGAATTGAGTTAATCTTATTGGAGAAACCTATTAACTTGCCCTTAAGTACACCCTGCTTTCCATTTCCTTGAACAGTAAGCGCAATATCTACCATCCCTAACACTCCCTCTGACAGTGTAGGTAATGAATGGGATTTAGCAAAGCCAAAATTGTACATGGTAATATATGAACGCGGAAGAAGAACGGGCACGGTTTCATCACCTTCCTTATACCGCCATACATCCTTATCTACCCCAACGAATTGATCGGGGACACTCTCAAAGAACACTTCTGAATTCAGTATAGTGGTTCCACCTACTGACATAGTGGCACTGACATGGTAGTTATTCGACGTAAATGCACCCAATGACTTTACAAATGGTTGCTGACGCAGTTCTTCTATATCATCGCTTTCAAAGGTATTTGACTGTCCTGACACCACACTTGATGAGCGCACACGTTTGGTAAGCACAACATTATCGTTGGCCATAAAGCCATCGTCACCCGTAAAACAAGGAAGTACATCAGTATAAATCTGATAACCCAAGAGGACTATTGTCAACCCAAGTAGATTGGCTAAAAAGAAGCCTAATAGTTGACTTTTACTGATGTGACTACGCAATAATTTCCAAATCAAATTCATTTCTTTAGGGTGGTTCTATAAATTACTACTCTGATTTTTACAGACACAAGACCTCATCATAATTCAAGTCCATATGTTTGCCAATACTGGTAACTATTACTCCGGCTCCTTGTTTACGTGCTTCTGTCATCATCAGCGAAGCCATAACCGAAGCATTGACATCATCAAGATGACTAATTGGCTCATCGGCCACAAGAAAGTCGAACGGCTGTACCAAAGCACGCATCAAGGCTACACGTTGCTGTTGCCCAAACGACATATTACCTATAGGCGCATCCATCTTATCTGATATGCCCAATAACCCAAACCATTCTTTTATCTGCTCAATACTCGTATGATGTGTCAGCGAGTTCTTTATCAACACATTATCAAGAGCGGTCAATTCGGGAAACAATCTAAGTTCTTGAAATAGGTAACTGATATTTTTACAGCGGACGTCAGTCCATTCACGCACACCTAATTCTGATGCGGGCCGACCATCAAATAACAACCTTCCCGTATAATCCTGCCTATAACCTATAAGATAACTGCAAAGGGTACTTTTACCCTTTCCACTGTGAGCCTCAACTAAATAAGTACGTTTTTTTTCAAAACATACATCTTTATTCCATATATCCGACTGCAAGTCGGGCATATGCAAGAATACTTGTGGAACTATTTTCTCCAACTGAATTTTATTCATCATCGCACCATTAAAAGCATCGTCTGCCTGTTGCCAAACACGCTCTGTACATTTGCCAGCAAAGGTAAGGGGGCCACACGCTGCAACTCGTTTAGGTTTACTATCATGGCGGCCCGTTTACCTATAACCTCATTATTCCACTTATTGTTTTTGGCTACCCTGACCGAAGAATTTCCTATACAAAAGGTTCCATCTTGCAAATAGCCTACCCTTTCATCAGAAGTTCCTTTACCTATAGATTGCCACTGGCCTTTCTCCATATGTGATATAAGAAAACGAGGATTTCCAGATTGTGATGGCACACCAACCATAATTTCTCCAGACGCACCATTAAACACATTCTTGTAATTGATATCAGACTTGGAATTGGCGTTCAACAACGCAAACAATTTTTCAAAGTCAGCCTTACCTTGGGTAAGATAATTCAATGGGGTTTTCGTATTCAAAAGAATAGTAACAAAATCTTTTTCATTAACGTACCGAGAGTACTTTCCTACGATAGTACCCAACGCACCATCTTGATATGCAGACAATTTCGTTGCGTCTTTATCGTCATGAGAGAACAAAGTTCCATCTACCTGTATACAATTGTCTTCCAACGTAATTGCTGCACCATAATACAGCTTTTCCATATTGATATCTGTTGGAGAACAAAGCATTAGCGAAGAACGCATCATTTCGGGCAGAGAGTTCATTGCGGACACCAATGCAACAGGAGACTGTAATGAATCCAAACGAGGTAGCAAAATAGAGGCTCGTAAGCCTTTATCAGAAGACTGACCAAGATAGCCAACCATATTGAGCATAACATTGCGCTGTTCGTTTGAATTGACCGGCCCCATTACAAGCAGAGTTTTGTCGCTGAACCCAATTACCCACGAATTGCCCAAGACAGAAAAATTGTAACCTCGAAATTCAGAAAGATGGTAACCATTATCAACCAACAAGGTCTTTAATGCTGATTCATCAGAAACGGGGAAACAAAGTCCATAAAAACCGTTGGGCGTTTCAAAGGCGTATAGTTTCTTAGAAACATCTATCCCCTTATTAGCCATATTATCGATCTGAAAGATGGTCTTTAAAAATGTATTGGCATCCATTCCCTTGTATTGCATCAAATCTACCGATACAACCAAAGGACTTTTCTTGGGAACCGCATCCATATACTCATTACCGTCGGAACACGACACAAGGAGCATACACCATAATATATATATAAGAGTAAGTTTTTTCATCATTCCAACATTATCCTGTTCCTATTGCTTACGCTGAGCCAACTGCGCCATCGTTACTGCCATAAGCCCTGCAGTCTCTGTACGCAGTCTGAAGTTTCCGAGTGATATCGATTTAAAACCGTGAGTCATAGCAGCCTTAACTTCTTCTATAGAAAAATCGCCTTCGGGCCCTACAAGTATTGTAGTGTCTTCACTATAGTTATCGGATTTAAGCAATGAAAACAAATCTTCGCGAGGTACTTCGTTATAACAATGGGCGATATACTTACGGCCGTTTATCGGCTGACTAACAAAAGTATTGAAGTCTATCATTTCATGCACAATAGGCTTAAATGGTTTGCGACTCTGTTTCATGGCAGACACAACTATTTTGTCTAACCTACCCGTATTTACCACTTTCCGCTCTGAAAAAGCACATTTTAGAAGAGTCAACTCGTCAAAACCTATTTCGGTAGATTTCTCAGCCATCCATTCTATGCGTTCCATCATCTTGGTAGGAGCTATGGCAAGATGCACCATTCCACGCCATGCTTTTTCAGAACTTATAGCCTCAACTATTTCATAAAAACAATGCTTTGATGAGGTCATGGTGACGTTAGCTCTGAATATTCCACCGGCACCATCAATCAAAAATATTTCATCTCCAGAAGACAACCGCAACACGCGCAATGCGTGTACTGCCTCATCGGTTGGCAATTCGTTGTTGGCCGAAGCCTGAGGCACGTAAAAATACCTAGCTTCTTTCATGATATCATTTCTTTCTGTTATCCATCTCTTGCTTTATGGCCGAAGCCATCTTATAGTCTTCGGAATCTATGGCTCGATGAAGCGCATGTTCCAACAGTTCGGTATTAAGCACATTAAGTGGCAAAGCCATCTTATCTGTATTGGGATTAAAATCCATACTCTGCCTCTCAAATAATTCCGCCCGCATGTATATGGGTAGAATGGCTACGAAAGCTAATGTCAGGGCTGCCACCGGTGCTAATCTATACCGCTCTGTCATAGTATCGTTCTGCAACAGTATTTGGTATTTCCCCTCTTTAATGCCAGCCACAAAAACTTCGTAGTGCTGAGAAGTATTAGCGCTAATTATACCCCACAATACAGACACTAATGTATCTTCTGCATTAAGTTTATTCTTGAAACAACCTTCCAGGCCACCTAATTCCTCGGCATCGCAAAGTATACTTACATGCTTGTTCTGCCTATCATCAGTAAGAACTACCAACCCTACATTGCCAAATTGCCTCAACTGGGTTACAGCTTTTATGTACAATTGTACTTTATCTATCATACTTTACTTACCGCCTTGTGTGGCCTAAACATAAATGCGAACAAAACACCTACAGCTAGCGCATATCCAGCAAAGATATACCAACATGTTGCCCATTGGGTAACTCCGTTCGTATCGGTATGAGCAGAAACTATTGCCTGAGCGGCAAAAGAGCCAAGTGTAGCACCAATACCATTGGTCATCAGCATAAACACACCCTGCGCACTTGAACGTATCTTTGAATCGGTATTGTCATTGACAAATAACGAACCCGAGATATTGAAGAAATCGAACGCCACGCCATATACTATCATGGAAAGGATGAACATCCACACTCCGCTTCCTGGGTTTCCGGCTCCAAGGAGTGCGAAACGGGCCACCCATGAGAACATGGCTATAAGCATAACATTCTTAATTCCGTAACGCTTCATGAAAAATGGTATCATAAGGATACAAAGGGTCTCGCTTATCTGCGAAAGAGAATATAATATAACAGGATACTTAACACCAAAGGTTCCCGCATATTCAGGAAGAGCTTTAAAACTTTCAATAAAGGGTGTTGCAAATCCATTGGTTATTTGCAAACTTACACCAAGGAGCATCGAAAATACAAAAAATATGGCCATACGCTTCTGCTTGAACAGTGCAAAGGCACGCAAGCCAAACGCATCTACTAAGCTCTGACGATTGCCGTCATCACCAAGTGGACATGAGGGCAAGCTAAACGTATACAAGAACAATAACAGGCCGAATAATCCTGATACAAAGAACTGTTCGTAAGTACTCTTAAAGCCAAGGATATCAACAAACCACATGGCAACTATAAATCCTACCGTTCCAAATACACGAATGGGCGGAAACTCTTTTACCGTATCCATACCTTTAAATTCCAAACAATAGTAGGCTACAGAATTGGAAAGCGCCAATGTAGGCATATAGAAGGCCACACTAAACGAATAAAGTGTGAATAGTACTGCAAAATTGGTTTCTTGTCCATTGGTCATTCCATACCATCCAGCTGCAAACATAAAAAGGGCTGCAAGCAGGTGACATAATCCAAGAAGGCGCTGTGCTGGAACCCAGCGATCGGCAATAATCCCCATCAATGCGGGCATAAATATAGAAACAATTCCCTGCATAGCGTAGAACGAACCTATATGTCCGCTCAAGCCGATATTACTAAGGTAGATTCCCATACAGGTGAGATAAGAGCCCCACACTGCGAACTCCAAAAAGTTCATCAAAGACAAACGCGCTTTCATCTATCTAAATTTTTAGTTTAGATACAAAGGTAGTGTAAAGCACAGACAATGCAAAACAAATATTCAAGTTTTTTTCGCATATCCATTGTCACAAAAACTGCCAAGAGAAAAGAATGAGTTTTAAACTGGGTCTACAAATTATCGCACTTTGACATTTCCATTCTATAAATACGCTCGAACCACTGGCGAAGCATTCTTCTATCTTCTATTATAGTTTGGATTTTACGTAATTTAATCCGGTTGGGCGAATTTGGTATCCACAATTTAATATACCCATTAACCGAATATTTCTCCATCATATGCCTATAGAAGCGTTCCCACTGCTTTTCATGGTCTATATCGGGATATTTCTCCAAACCGAACTGGACGGCGCGACGGAAGACCACCTCTGTATCAAGATCACGGTCAGCCTCTGCCACTATCTTTCCATAGATAGATCGCGGTTGCCTACTGGCCGAGGCTCGATGATCTTCCACGGCCTCTTTCATAATGGTTATGCGTTCTGGACTGAACCACTTTTTCAATCGGGCATCATTGGCCAAAATTTTTCCACCGGTAATATGATGGATAGCTCTGGGGCCATTCATGCCTAAATCATGATAAGCAGCCACGATATATACCATATTAATATCGGCACCCGTAAACCTGGCCAACTCTAAACTATTCTTGATTACACGCAACACATGGTTAAGCCCATGACTCTTGCCAAATTCTGTATAGCGGGGAAGTATAACCCTCTCCAATATTCCATTATATCCAAATTCAACTGCTGCATGACAAGATATATTACAGATTGTACAAGCTTACCAAATAAGTACAAAGCGAACCAATAGGCAAGCACTTTTTATTATAATAGCCGACTATCAGGCCGAACTCACACCATCAATTATAGAAATTCCAACTTAGGCCAAACCTCAAAATACTGTCGTTAAGAGGATAATGAGGCACATGGAAATACATTCTATTTCCACTTCCAGCATTTACATGACTCATCATCACAAAGAAGCGGGTCTGCTTTAAATGGAAGTTGGCATATACATTCACTATGGGATAATTGCCTATTTCTACGCGATTAGCACCCTCCTGCACTGCATATTGACCAATACCTGGCGCATAATCTGGCGCATAGTACTTAGTAAAATACCTTACATCGGCACCAAAATCACATTTCAGCACCTTAGCTATTTTGAATCGCAGATATAGGTTAGAATAGACATTCAACTGGGGAACAGGAAGTATATCCTCGGAACTTGATTTCTGATAAGTCAATACATTTTCCCAACGGAATGGCCCCAGTTTGAAATCCTGGCACAACTGAAGCGTCAACAAGGTTATGGCGTCTCCGCTCTGCCGTACATGTATGTCGTTGTTCAATCTATTATATGAATCATCTATTTGATAACTCAACCCAAAATAAGTATAGTTGGAAATCTCATCAAAAGCAACACGTAACATGGTTTGAGTCTTCTTCCAACTCAGCATTCCCTGAACACGCGAATGGACAATTTTAGAAAGTCCTTCATCATCCCACAAATAGTGACGGCCATGATAATGCCTGTAATAAAACCCAGGAGTAGTACGATGGAAGAAGCCATTGGCTACAAGAGATACCGTATCACCAAACAACTTGAAATTCAAATCAGCCGATGCATCAACCCGCAAATTGGCAGCATCGCTTCCCGTCAATCCAAACTCTGCCAAAGCACAATAATGCAACGTTTTGCCCTGGAATTTACCTAACTGTCCACCTACATATATATTATTCTCGCTCCAAGTAGATGTTCCTGCCTGCTCTGGCAACACATAGCGTCGCAATTCATGCGCAGCAAAAAGTTTAATACCTGCTTTTGCCCATTTATTAAACCCTTCCAACAACGAAAGAGCAAATGTGTTGCGCAACGAAAGATGGCGAGTTTTGTCATAGATAGAGTCGCCTGTATATTTCTCGTCCATTTCATAATCATGGGCATAGTACGAATTGGGGGTTTCGTAAGCTTGGTATATACGGCTATAGTTGTTCAGCTCAAGAGTATGGATAAAACTGGTTACTGGCACATATTCTTTTTTAGTCCACAAGGTGTCCTCGCCCGCCATTTTTTGCGCATTCACCAGACTGTCTGCCTGTGCTTTTCCTGTTACAGCAATACGGTCGGCAAGACTATTTTTCAACGTATCCGCAGGTTCTTGTCCTGCAATGCGGGCATTATTTGGACGCCCGCCGAACTTATGTTCTTCCGCCTGTTTACGTTCAAACTCTTTCTCGTCAAAATCTTCGCCTTCACGTTCGGCTTTTTCTCTTTCCTTGCGAGCCTCCTGATCTTTTTTCGCAGCCATAGCAAATTTTTTGGCGGCAATCTCATCTTCCGTCATCTTTACCGTCCGGTGAAATCCTACGTTATAGCGATGCGTAAAGAATAAGTGTTGATTATCGTTGCGATTCCAGTTTTGATTAAGCACCGTAGGTATATCTGCCGTAGCATAATTATCCGAGAAAAGTTCAGGGTGAACTATATAATCATCGTTTGTAATACCTCCATTTTCAGTTACTTTCTGATGATTGGTAGACATGAGTAAATGCGCCTGATAGCGGTCGCCAAGATATGAACCATACATAGTATAGTTAAAGTGCGATGTACTTTGATTGGAGTAATACCCGCGACCATAGATATAGTCGAAATTAAATCCTACTCCCAATCGTTTTCCTGCATTGACTCCAAACTTGGCTGAAAAATGGTCCTCTCCGGTTTGCCTATCACCACAAGTATTGAATGAGAGGTTTGTAAATGGCGAAAGCGTGTTCGTGAAATGGAATTTGTCAACATCTTTTACAAAATAATCATATGGATTGGTAAAAATAAAGTTACCTTCCTGTTCACGATCTATAAATATTCTATTGATACGCGGCGCGCCAAGATTTCCAGTAGTATTGAACTCACCACGCATTCCTGTGGTGAAGATACTATTCATAAACATATGTGAAAGGGTATCAGGAACGGCTTGTACAACATCGCCAAACCGACGATCAACACTCCACACTTTTATGCCTTTAGGGATTTCCTTGTCTGTACCGAGACTATCTGGATTCACCTTGTGCTGATTGGGATTTGCGGTAATCCCGTCGCTGTTTATCTGATTAAACTGGTTGTTGTCTATTTGCGCAGAAGCTACAAGGCTAACCGCACAAAATAGGAACAATACAATATTTTTCTTCATTTTCTACCTTATAAGTCTGAGGCTGCATTCCACGAACTTAAAAACGCAAGATACCAATACGATATAAGTTCCCATGGTATGGTTTGACAAAAAATACACAGCAACTCCAACAACGGCAATAACCATAAACAGGATATTCAACACATTGCGTATCTTGAACAACCGAATCTGACGTTTGTCCTTAAGACGATTATTATGATTTATTCTATCGTTAATTATCATACCATTACTCTGCAAACAGATTGGCCAATCCTTTGAATATAACGTTCTTGCGGTCTATAGTCTTTACTCTGAACTTTCCGTAAGGACGCACAACCTTGTCTTGCTTTTTGTTAAGGGCATACTTGTCTGCAATAATATTTTGGGCAGGTTCTGTAAAGCCTGTAGAACGATTGGCTTCATATTTATACGACATACGTTCCATCTTCACATCAATACGATTGTCGACACAATTTACTATCAAAGTATATGTAAATTCGGTACGATCACTCATCAACATAGTATTAGTAAATACTAACCATTCGTACATCTTAGCTGCAATAGAATGTGTATTCTTGTTGACTATCGAGATGCGGCTACGCAACTTAGAATCGGTATTCTGATTCTCGTCTACTGTAAGATTATTTACATATTCAAAGGATTTTTCATATAACTCGCCAGCTGTTTTCCCTGGATAATCAAAGCTCTGTGTAAAAACCACCTTGCCATCAACTAATGGCACAGCACCTACAAGATACCCGTCGTATTCATTCTTTTCTTTTTCTTTTTTATCCGCAATCTTTACCGTGGGTGTAGGGGTTGCTACCGCCGACCATCCATTGGCCGATTCATATTGTACAGGATTTTCCTTCTTAACTTTGTCACTTTTCGTTTCTTGCTTGACCATCTTTGTCTGATCCGAAGTCACCACTGGAGCTTGAGGTTTTTCTACTGAAGTTGCTGATGCTTCTCCACCTATTCGCTTGGCTTCCGCATTCAATTTTTCGGCTTCCGCATTAAGGCGAGCAGCCTCTTCCTGTGCTTTCTTTATCTGAGCTTGGATAGCAGCTTGCTTTTCTGCCAACTCTTTGGCTTTGCGCTGTTGCTCGGCCTCTGCTTTGGCCTTGGCTTCAGCGGCCGCCTTGCTGGCTTTCTGCGCATTGGCTTTAGCGGCCTCTACCGCTTTTTGGGCTTCTTCCAATTGTTTCTGAGCCTGTTCCAACTGTTGTTCTGGCGTAAGGGTTTTTACCGTCTGCGCTTCACACATCAAAGGAAAAATAGCAACTATAGTTATCAGTAATTTCTTCATAATCTTAAGATTTACATTGTTGTTTTCTATCACAAAAGTACAAAAAAGATATATTCCCAAAAAACAATTGCAAGTATTTAACTAATATTTTTTATCACAGCAACACAGCTCCACATACGACCGCAACTAACACGTTATTGTCAGCCGGAACATTTTCCCTCCAATTCTTTCTGTAATTTTATAATTTCATCACGATACTGAGCTGCTTGGATAAAATCCAACTGCTCTGCGGCCTCCTTCATAAGTTCTGTGGTACGTTCAATACTTTTCTGCAGTTGTTCTGCGGTCATCTTCACAATAATAGGATCGGCCACAAATGCCGTTTCCGCTGGTTCTATATAGGGTTTATATGCTACCTGTGCATTGTCCTGTGAAGATTTAGTTGTAGGCAGACTTTGCTTAATTTCCTTCTGTATCTGTTTAGGGGTAATATGATGCTCCTCGTTATACGTCATCTGAATTGTACGCCGCCGTGACGTCTCATCTATTGTACGGCGCATACTTTCGGTAATGCGGTCGGCATACATTATAACCTTACCGTTTACGTTACGTGCCGCCCTACCTGCCGTTTGGGTAAGCGAACGATGACTACGCAAGAATCCTTCCTTGTCGGCATCAAGAATAGCCACCAAAGAGACTTCCGGCAAATCAAGTCCCTCGCGTAAAAGATTAACGCCAACCAAGACATCATAAACACCAGCACGCAAATCGTTCATAATCTGAACGCGGTCGAGCGCAGCTACATCGCTATGGATATAGGTGGCCCTCACCTCATGATTCAGCAAATATTCGGTAAGTTCTTCTGCCATACGTTTAGTAAGAGTCGTCACCAGCACTCGCTCCTGTCTATGCACACAGGTCTGAATTTCATCAAGCAAGTCGTCGATCTGATTTTCACTCGGCTTAACTTCTATCTCAGGATCTATCAATCCTGTAGGCCGAATAAGTTGCTCTACCACAACGCCACCAGATTCCATCAATTCATAATCAGCCGGTGTGGCCGAAACATAGATAACCTGCTTGGCCATTTCCTGAAACTCTTCAAACCTCAACGGTCGATTGTCAAATGCTGCGGGAAGACGGAAGCCATATTCCACAAGATTCTGCTTTCGCGCCCTATCACCTCCATACATAGCGTTTATCTGGGGTATAGTAACATGACTCTCGTCGATTACCATCAGATAGTCTTTGGGGAAGAAATCAAGCAAGCAATAAGGCTTTTCACCCGGCTGCCTGCCGTCGAAATAGCGTGAATAATTCTCTATTCCACTGCAATGCCCAAGTTCTTTTATCATTTCCATATCATACTCTACACGCTCCTTAATACGCTGAGCTTTGATATCTTCTCTGCTTTCTACAAAATACGCTATTTGTTTCGTCAGATCATCCTGTATATTCCTTATGGCACCGTTCACCTGATCTTTGGAAGTGACAAATATATTGGCCGGACATATTTGATAATCGTCAAATGAAGACAAGCGGTGATAGTCAACACTATCGAGCTCCTCAATGCTATCTATCTCATCGCCCCACCAACTTATACGCAGCACATTGTCACTATACGCCAACGCCACATCTACCGTATCACCCTTTACCCGGAATGCGCCACGCACCAATTCTACATCATTTCTAACATAAAGAGCATCAACCAACTGGCGCAGAAAGACGTTACGATCTTTCACTGTTCCCCGTTTAAGCGTAATAACACTGCCTACCATAGAGGCCGGACCACCCATACCATAAATACAAGAGACCGAAGACACCACAATAACATCGCGGCGCCCAGATAGCAGTGCACTAACTGCCCTAAGACGCAACTTGTCGATATCTTCGTTTATCGCTAAATCTTTTTCAATATAAGTATCGGTCGATGGGAGGTAAGCCTCTGGCTGATAATAATCGTAGTAAGAAATATAATACTCTACCGCATTATGGGGAAAGAAACCTTTCATTTCTTGGTACAACTGGGCCGCTAAGGTCTTATTATGACTTAGTATAAGCGTAGGCCTATTCACCCTTGCAATAACATTGGCTACCGTAAATGTCTTTCCCGAGCCCGTTACACCTAACAACACTTGAGCCTTATCACCGCGCTCAACTCCTTCTGTCAGTTGGTTGATAGCATTAGGCTGATCACCCGTAGGAGCATAGTCTGACACTAAATCATAATTCATAATTGCAAAATTAAACAAAAATAGCCACCACCATTTCTAAATAATCGGTTTTTTTCCTAAAAAATGTATTTTTTACTTTGACCATAGAGAAAATAATTGTAATTTTGCATGACATTTTTTTTGATTATGAATAAAATACATCTTGTTGCTATAATCTCTGTATTTCTGTTTACAGGTTGCGCCAACGAATTCAATAAAGTTTACACAACCAGTAACGTCCCCTACAAATACGAATATGCCAAAGAATGCTTTGCCAAAGGCAGATGGACTCGCGCCACTACCTTGCTTACCGATTTGATAGTAGTACTCAAAGGCACAGAGAATGCTCAAGAGAGCTTATACATGTTGGCTATGGCACAATACAACAATCGTGATTACGAGGGAGCAGCTGCCACATTCAAGCGTTATTATTCTTCATACCCTAAAGGAGATTTTGCAGAAAATGCCGAATACTATATCGGGCAAAGTCTATATGCCAGCACCCCAGAGCCAAGACTTGACCAATCTGGTACCATTGCAGCCATTTCTTCTTTTCAAGAATACTTAGACCTTTATCCCGACGCCAAATATAAGTCTGTTGCCCAAGAACGTCTGTTTGAGCTTCAGGACAAATTGGTTCGCAAGGAGTTGTACAATGCACAGTTATACTACGATCTTGGCCCATATTTTGGTAACTGCGGCGCTGGCGAGAATAATTACGAAGCTTGCATCATCACCGCACAGAATGCTCTGAAAGATTATCCGTATAGCAAACTGCGCGAAGAATTTGCCACACTACTTATGAAAAGCAAATATGAACTGGCACAACAAAGTGTATCTTCCAAACAACTTGAACGTTACCAAGACGCAGAGGATGAATGCTATGGATTCATTAACGAATATCCAGACTCTAAAGAAAGAGCAACTGCCGAAAAGTACATCGCAAAATGTAGGGAGTATATCAATGCGCACGTCAATGATGAGAACATTCCTTCATTTGACCGATAAAAACAACGAATTTACTATATTATTATAAATATTTTCAGTTAAGAATGGATTACAAGAAATCAAAGGCACCGGTTAACACCGTTACTCGCAACATTATGGATCTTTGTGAAGATACTGGCAACATATATGAAAGCGTTGCCATCATCTCCAAACGTTCAAACCAAATTGCTGCTGAAATCAAACAAGACTTGAACAAGAAGCTTCAAGAGTTTGCTTCATATACTGACACATTAGAAGAGGTGTTTGAAAACCGCGAGCAGATCGAAATATCAAGATATTACGAAAAGCTACCCAAGCCAACATTGCTCGCCACACAAGAATTTATTGATAAAAACGTCTATTGGCGCGACCCCTCGCAAGAAAAAGAGGAAGACTAATGCTTCAAAGAAAACAAACATTATATCTGCTTCTTACCGTTATTTGCACCTTTGTCTGTTCTATTCTTCCCATAGGACATATTTCAGCACAAGGCATGGGTACAGACATGATGGTATATTCGCTATTTATCAAGGGAGACTGCACAAGCTATTCGCCATGGCCGCTCTTTGCAATTATGCTCTGCACATACCCGTTGTCTTTGTGCGCCATATTCATGTACAAACGGCGTAAAACTCAAACCAAGTTATGCACGGCCACTATAGTTGTATATATAATATGGTATGCTTATTACATATATACCACCATATTTGTATTCGGCAAGATGGGGGCTTTTCACATTAGCTTCACTTCCTTGCTACCCATTTTGGCCATAATATTCTGCATCTTGGCAAAACGAGGAATAATACACGACGAGAAACTGATACGTTCTGTAGATAGAATAAGATAACAACATAATTCTCGAGGTTATTTTGAACAATATCATTAAGAAAGGGGAGAATGACATCAATCATTCTCCCCTTTCTTAATT
>CAVHVH010000052.1:0-14136 GCA_963639385.1 Oscillospiraceae bacterium | reverse complement strand
AAAATTCAAAACACTATGAGACTTAATTTTATTCCATTACTAATTGTTCCATTATGGATTTCATGCCAAAACGAACATTTTGAGATTGATAAAAAATTCACTGTCGAGCCTACTATTATTAAGGAGAAAATAATGGTACGCACAAGTGCAGACTGTAGCCTTAACCAAATTTTCAAGGTTACAAATACCGATTTGACTAACCTTATTTCCATGAAAACTGCAGCCAAGAGCCGCACGGCAACAAACAATACTACTGACATATCACCCGTAGTTTACCAAGGTGATACAATTATGTTTTTGCATAACGGCCAAAATTGCTGGACACTTTATTCTACCGACAAACGAATGCCTGTAATTCTTGCAGAGAACAATAAAGAAAACACTACTCACGAAAAGCTTTTGACCAACAAGGCTATTGCCATTTGGATAAACGGCATTGCCGAGCAGGTAAAATACCTTAAAGCAAACCCCGACTATGACAACCAGTCTGAGAGCCTTGAAGATTGGTCGCAATATGACGAAAGAATTATTCGTGTAGCTTCTGACGAAAGCAACCCCGATGATTATGATTGGATACTTTACGAAACGGAAGAAAAAGGGACTGAGACCGTAGATAAAGACCATCTCATGCAAACCGCATGGCATCAATCTGCACCTTTCAACACACTATCTCCGTTCAAGATGTCTTCATCATCCGAAAGATGCCCAGCAGGATGTGGAGCAGTAGCAGTTGCACAGTACCTATACTATATAAACGCAGTAAAAGGCCTTGGCCTAAAAATGCCAACAGAAGGATATTGCTTTGGAAATATAGATAATATGGAACTGCATTTCAGTAACATGCAGGATACCAGAACATACGAACCGGCTCTAACCGACAATTACTTTCTATATACAGATGCCGAATTCAAGTTAGCCGCACTAATGATTGGTTATGTAGGTTATGAGTTAGGTACAAAATATGGTGACAATGGTTCCAGCGCAACCATCAGCGATATGCGAGGTTATCTCGCCAAATTAGGGTTGAAGACCGCATACGAAGATTTGAACGAAAACCAGCTGTATGCTCTTCGCGATTTTTTCGCTCTTCCATCACTCCTATACGCAACTGACGGAAGCACCGGACATTTATGGGTGTGTGATGGTATGAAATACACATTGGAACATTACGACGAAGTATGGGCGAACATAAGCGATTCGGCCTATATAGTCAACAATTATCAGCTGCCTGCCGGAACTGCTCTAAAAAGAAAAAGTAAACAAAGACGCAAAAACCAGTTGTTCTTAATGAACTGGGGATGGAATACCAATCAAAATCCAAACATAAACGATGTTGACTATACTTATTATAGCATCAAAGAATCATGGCCTGCAAAACTGGACAAAAGCAGAAAGATGATTTATTATTCTCCATTATTATAATCAACTTTTATTTATAATTAATTTTTTATCATTATGAACCCGAAATTAATGTTTATGAAGTCAAGCGTATTATTACAGCTTACTCTTACAGTTGCCGCCGGAACAATATTAGGCAGCTGCAGTAGCGATGATGGAAGCGATGAAATACCGCCCATCAAAGTAGAATTCAACAAAGTAACGCAGACTGAGTTTGCCGCACGCAACAACGCTTTTGCCAATAATCTACTGGCCAATCTTGCCACAAAGGAAACTACAAAGAACAGCAACATCATCGTTTCGCCCATCAGTATGCAGTATTTGCTGAGCATGATGGCCAACACCGCCTCTGACGAAGCTCGAGCAGAAGTATTTACTACTCTTGGACTTAATGGATATACTATGGCCGAGACCAATGAGTATAGCAAGTTGCTATTAGACAGATTACAACAAGACAACCAGTATGTAAAGGCTTCACTCTGTAATAGTGCATGGATAGCAGAAGGCACTTCACTAACCAGCGAGGCCGAAAACTCCATCAAAAACTCTTACAATGCTGACATTGTATACCACGACTTTACCAACAAGGCTAACGAGGCCACAAGCCTTATAGGACAATGGGCAAGCGAGAAAACAGACGGAATGGTAACCCAAGTACCCTGTTCGCCCACAAAAGATACCAAAATAATATTGGCCAACGCCACCTTCTTCAACGGAAAATGGTCGAACCCTTTCAACGCACGGCATACCTATCAACATATGTTCTACAACGAGGACGGAAGCCAGTCGCAAGTTTCTATGATGAGCCAGAATATGACTACATTGGTCTATGCTGACGAAAACACATCTATAGCAGAGCTTACCTATGGGCGCGGATACTACAGCATGATGATAGTAATGCCAAAAGACATTAAGCAGCAAATTAGCGACAAGATAGACTGGTGGCAGTTGCACAACAAACTTACTAAAGCTAAATTGGACATAGTATTACCCCGATTCAAAATCCGCAATGACTGGAACGACTTGATAAGCGTAAGCCGCGAAATGGGTATAAACAAAATGTTCAACGAGATACTGCCAGGTATGGTATCAGGCAGTGATATCAGGTTTATAGCTTTGGGGCAAAGCACTATGATAGAAGTAGAAGAGAACGGCACCAAAGCTGCATCAACGAGTATAGGTTCTGGCGATACTGTAACTCTCGACCCTACTATACTATGTTTTGACCATCCATTTATCTTTGCCATACGCGAGAACACTACCGGTACCATACTATTCATCGGAAAGGTAGGAAAACTATAAAGGACGGGGTTAACCGCATAATAAAGAATGAGGGTGTGTCAAAACAGGCACATCCTCATTTTTTATTTGTAAGGATATTTCTATAAATTACCATCCATAATATTAGATTACGGGCAACGATATACCGTTGATTTTCTGATATATATCCAGTGCATAAATATCGGTCATACCACTGATATAGTCAATCACTGCCATCAGACGCGTTTCCAAATCATCGCTTTGTATATCGTATTGGCTGCTAAAACGCTTAATGAGCTGCTTGGAATGGAATTTATCGGGATTGACGGCGGCACTTACAAGGTCGCGCATCAACGTTTCCATTATTTTATAGCCCGACAGTTCTACGTCAAGCACTATCTTGCTTTGGTAAATTTTTTCTTTTGAAACACTGGCACAACGCCGATAAGCCTCACGCGGCCTGGGCGATATAGATGATATCAGACTACCACTGAAAGTTCCGTTAAGTATCTGCTCTTCATTGTCTACAAACACCTGCACACACTCGTTTTCCAACAACCCAACCACACAGGCGCGCAGATAGACCACTTTCTCGTTGGCATCGGTCACGCCATCTTCCTCTACGCGCTGCAAAATATGGGCACGGGTAGCATCGTCAAAAAATCCGAGCAATAAGCTTTCTGTCTCTTGATAGGTAAGCAACTTGAGTTTGTGGGAATCCTCTATATCCATTATCTCGTAGCATATATCATCGGCAGCCTCCATAAGATATACCAACGGATGACGAGCGTAACACAACGGGGCACCTGGAGCAGAAATGCGGGTAATACCCAACTCTTCGGCTATTCTTCGGTAAGAATCTTCTTCAGGCGAGAAAAAGCCAAACTTGCCGTGGCTGCCTGCCAAAGAAGATACAAAAGGATACTTGACTATACTGGCCAGCGTAGAGTACGTCATAACAAAACCACCCTCGCGCCGCCCATGAAAACGATGGGTAAGAATACGGAAAGCATTGGCATTACCCTCAAAGTGAGTAATATCGTCCCAAAATCGGCCGCTCACTCTACTACGCAACGGCACACCATCACCCTCGGCAAAGAACGCCTGGATAGCCTTCTCTCCGCTATGTCCGAAAGGTGGATTTCCAAGGTCGTGAGCCAATCCAGCCGTTTGAACTATTGTACCTATCTCCTCGAACAACGTACCGCAAAGTTCTGGATGACGTTCTACAAGAATGCGGGCCACATCATCGCCCAATGATTTGCCCAACGACGACACTTCTAACGAATGGGTAAGCCGGTTGTGTACAAAGATACTTCCTGGAAGAGGAAACACCTGGGTCTTGTTCTGCAAACGACGGAACGGGGCTGAATATATCAGCCGGTCGCTGTCGCGCTTGAATTCGGAACGGTCATCATGGCGCTCATGGCGAATTTCCTGTCCAAAGCGCTTATTAGAAATAAGTTGCTGCCAATTCATGAACGCAAAAGTAGTGTAAAAATACCTATTAAATGCTTTTTATAATGAAAAAGTTGAATAATATGGTCAGAAATGGTTATTTTTGCATGAGAAATTAAAAACAGCATATATGCTTCACGTCAAAGTTATCAACAAGGGCCATCAGCCCCTCCCCGCTTATGCCACCAGCCAAAGTGCCGGATTAGATTTGCGCGCCAATATCGACGAATCTATCGTATTACGCCCCATGGAACGCCGACTCGTACCCACAGGTCTCCATATAGCCTTGCCCGAAGGGTTTGAAGCCCAAATTCGCCCACGTAGCGGATTGGCCTTAAAGCACGGCATAACCGTACTCAACACTCCCGGTACTGTAGATGCCGACTATCGCGGCGAAATAATGGTATTGCTCGTCAATTTCTCTGATACCGACTTTGTTATCAACGATGGCGAACGCATAGCCCAAATGGTGGTAGCCCGCCACGAACAGATAGACTTTGAGTGCGTTGATGTACTCGACGACACCGAGCGCGGTGCAGGAGGCTATGGCCATACGGGAGTAAAATAACAAGACAATAATGAGGATAACACACAAAATACTGCCAATAGTAACGATGGCTCTTCTCGCTGCCGTGCTTACACTTCCCATCCAGGCCAAGCGAAAGAAGACGGAAACAACAAAGATTCCTTCCATATCTGCCGAAGAAAGCCGACGGGCAGATAGCTTGTTCCTTGAAGCAGTATGCCAACGGCTCAAGGGCAACCACAACGAAGCACGCCAACTACTCGAACAAAGTAGCGTAGCAAACCCCTATACAGCCGAACCCTATTTTTTTCTTGCCAACTACTATCTTGCTGACGGCAAAGACTCACTGGCCCTTACTTATCTTGAAAAAACGGTAAATCTACGCCCCGACAACCCAACTTACTTAGAAACACTCGCCCTTACTTATTACAAGACTAACCGGCTGGACGAAGCCGCCAAGGTATACGAAAGTCTCTCTAAGAAGAACCGCAGCCGTACCGATCTATTACAGATTCTTCTTGGCATTTATGAAAAGCAGAAAGACTACGATGCCATGATTAACTGCCTTAACCGCATAGAACAAATTGAAGGCAGTGGAGAAGACATAGTACTGAGCAAGGTAAGCATCTACGGCCTAAAAGGCGAACGCAAACAAGCTCTCGCCGCTCTTAAGCAACTGGTGGCCGACCACCCCTATGACATCAACTATCAAGTAATGATGGGCAATTGGCTCATGCAGAATGGTGGAAAGAAAGAGGCACTCAAGATATTTACCGAAGCACTGGCCAAAGAACCCGGAAACGCCAACGTACTCAGCTCGATGTACGACTATTATAAATCGGTAGGACAAGACGAGCTAGCAGACAACTGTCTGAAAACTATTCTTGACAACCCTAAGACAGAAGCTAAAACCCGGCTCACCATGATGAAAGCCTTTATCCAAGACAACGAAGCCCATGGTGGCGACAGTACGTTGGTAACGGCTCTCTTTGACCGTCAGGAAAAAGCTGGATGCAACGATGCCACTATGACCGAACTCAAACTGGCCTATCTCAATCTCAAGAAATTCCCTGAAACAGAAATACGCAAGACGAGAGTCCGTCTATTAGAGCTTTCGCCCGACAATGCGGCCACCCGTTTCGAACTTATCCAAGCCTATTGGAAGGAGCAGAATTGGAGCAAGGTAATAGAACTGAGCCGCGAAGGCACTGAGTATAGCCCTGAAGAACTGGCGTTCTATTATTTTCTCGGCCTCTCGTGCTATCAGCAGGAACGCAACAGCGAAGCGCTGGATGCTCTACGCCGGGGAGTAGCTTTGGCTACCGATAAGAGTAACCACGACATTGTAAGTGATTTCTATTCGATGATGGGCAATATACTGCACGATCAAAACAAAGAACAAGAAGCCTATGAGGCCTTCGACAACTGTTTGAAGTGGAAAGCCGACAACATAGAGTGTCTCAACAACTACGCCTATTACCTAAGCGAGAAAGACACTGCACTCAACAAGGCTGCACAAATGAGTCAGAAGACAATCAAAGCCGAACCTACAAACTCCACCTACCTGGATACTTACGCCTGGATACTCTACAAGCAGAACAGATATGCCGAAGCCAAGATATACATAGACCAGGCTTTGGCCAATGATAGCGACTCGGTACAAAGCGGTGTAATACTCGAGCATGCCGGCGACATATACTACCGCAATAATCTTACCAACGAGGCTATAACTTTCTGGAAGAAAGCCCTTGAAGCTGGCAACGACAGTGTTCTACTCCCCAAGAAAATCAAGTTAAGAAAACTTATCACTGATGACAACAATAAGAAAAACGGTAAATAAGGCGGCAATTCTATCCGCTATCGCAATACTTGCATCATGCGGCACCAAGAAAGCCTTAGTAAGCGATTCTAAGCCTGCCACACAGACCACCACCCAGAAAAGCAATAGTGCTGACGCCTCTCTGCACTTTGTGCAGCAAGTAAGCGACCAACGCCTGTACCAAAAGAATATTGTAGGCGATATGAGTTTCAGCATCCAAGCCGGAAGCCTCAACCATACACTGCCGGGTCAGCTACGCATGCGGAAGAACGAAGTTATACGCCTGCAGGTAATGATACCACTGCTGCAAACTGAAATAGGACGCATAGAATTTACTCCTGACTATGTACTCGTAATAGACCGTTTGCACAAAGAGTATATCAAATCTGAATATAACCAACTTGCATTTCTCAAAGACAACGGCCTCGACTTTTATAGTTTACAGGCGCTTTTTTGGAACGAACTGCTGGTGCCAGGAAAGCAAAGTGTGAAAGAAGGCGACTTCGAACTCTTTACCGCCGACATCAACGCACAAGGCACAGACGTTCCTCTAACACTTACTTCGGACAAGCTCTCTTTCAAATGGAACGTACAACGTACAAGCTATAAGATACTTTCTACCCTGGTAACCTATCTCAGTAGCGCACACGGCACATCAAACCTTTCGTGGACTTATGCCGACTTTAAGAATGTAGGTGTAAAAACATTCCCTGCCTCACAGTCGTTTACCTTTACCACCAATGTGGGGGGGAAGACTCAGAATGCTACCGTAAGCCTACGCTTGAGCAGTGTACGCACCGATGCCGACTGGCAAGCGCTTACCACTCCATCTGCCAAATATAAAAAGGTGGAAGCAAGCGATGTGTTTGACAAAATACTCAATATGCAATGAAACGTATCCTTGTATTACTTATTGCCACAGCGCTAACCCTCTCTACCACAGCGCAGAAAAAGTCTACTTCTACAAAGCAGGCCAAAGCGCGCACATCCGCCAAAACGCCCTCAACAAGCAACAAAAATAAAAAAACAAGCAATAACAACAAAAAAAATACTCAACCCACAACCATCAAAGGTCTGCGCAACGAGCGCGAGGCTGTACAGCGCAAGATAAAACAACAGGAACAAGCGCTAAAAGCCAACAAAGCCAATGTATCTAAACGACTGAAAGATCTGCTGGTCATCAACTCTGAGATAGGAGAGAAGCAGAAGTCTATCGATGGTATTCAACAAGATATCCACGCTCTCGACGGAAACATAGGAATACTGAAATCGCAACTCGAAACACTACAAAAGCAACTTGACGAGCGCCGCGAACGGTATATCAAATCAGTACGCTATATGGCCCGGCATCGTACCGTGCAAGACAAGATGATGTTTGTATTCTCGGCACAAAGCCTCGCCCAAATGTACCGCCGTATGCGGTTTGTAAAAGAATACGCTGCATATCAGAAAGTACAGGGCAATATGCTCAAGACCAAGCAGATGCAGGTAAACGACAAACACCAGCAATTGCAAGATGCGCGCGGACAGAAACACCAATTGCTTAACCGCGATGTCAAGGCTCGCACCGAACTTGAGGGAAAGCAGGCCGAACAGCAGGATATCGTCAAAGGACTGCAACGACAACAGAAGACAATACAGTCTATCATAGACGAGCAGAAAAAGAAAAACCAGATACTTAACGAGCAGATTGACCGGCTCGTGGCCATAGAGGTGGCCAAGGCCAAGGCACGCGCTGAAGCCGAGGCTAAACGCAAGGCCGAAGCAGCTGCTGCCGCCAAGCGTAAGGCGGAAGAACTGGCACGGAAAAAAGCCGAGGCTGAAGCCGAAGCACGCGAAAACCAGCGCCGCATAGACGAAGCCAGAAAGCGCGAACAACAGTTGCGCGCCGAAGCAGAGGCTCGCAAAGAAAAGGGAGAAGCAGCCGAACGCGCCCAGCAAGCCATGCGCGAAGCCACAGCCAACCGCGAAGCTGCCGAACGTAAGGCGCGTGCCGACGAAGCGCGTTCGCGCAAGGAGATAGCCGCCGCCAAACGCGAAGCTACCGATGCCGAGACCATGAGTTCGGCCGACCGTATGATGAGTGGTGGTTTTGAGGCCAACAAGGGCCGTCTGCCTATGCCTATAACAGGCAGTTACAAGGTAGTAAGCCACTTTGGGCAGTATTCGGTTGAAGGTCTTAAGGGAGTAACGCTCGACAACAAGGGTATCAACATTCTTGGGCGGCCTGGAGCCGTGGCCCGCAGTATATACGATGGCGAGGTAAGTGCTGTATTCGGTTGGGAAGGTAGTATGTTTGTCATGGTACGCCACGGAGCATACATCTCGGTATACTGCAATCTCAGTTCGGTAAGCGTAAGCAAGGGTCAGAAAGTTTCTACACGTCAGGCTCTCGGCAACGTTGGTCCTGACAATATTCTGCAGTTCCAGTTACGTAAGGGCACTGCCAAACTCAACCCAGAGTCGTGGCTCGGGCGATAACGCTATACACTCGTAGTTCGCTTTAACTTACATATACATGTCAAGGGGCGCTCTCGCACTAACATAATTGTGCAAGAGCGCCCCTTGGCGTATATTAATAGCGATACATCTACCCTTCCCACTCGGTAAGCAGTTCTATATAGGTGGCTATGGCATGCTTTATTTCGCTTATGCGTATATATTCATTGGCCGAATGAGACCGGGCTGACTCACCAGGACCCAGTTTAAACGAGGGCCAACTCATCAGAGCTTGGTCGCTCAGCGTTGGCGACCCAAAAGGCGTCATACCCATTTCTTTACAACGCTTTACCAACGTGTGATTTTCATCAATATGTGATGAGCAGAGGTGGAACGAGCGCGCCGTTACATCGCTCTTTACATGCTCTTTTATTATATTATATACTTCTTGGTTAGTATAATGCTCGTTGGTACGTATATCGGCCACCATACGGCACTCATCGGGTATAACATTATGCTGCGTACCGGCGTTTATTATGGTTACCTTCATAGTGGTTGGCCCCAACAAAGTACTATTGCGCTCAAATTTGTAACTACGCATCCATAGCAGGTCGTCCAATGCTTCATAGATGGCGTTTACTCCTTCATTGCGCGCAGCGTGCCCGCTACGACCATGGGCGGTAAGATCCAGAACCATCAGTCCCTTTTCTGCTATAGCCGGCTGCATACCCGTAGGTTCGCCCACTATAGCCACGTCGACATGTGGCAACAATGGCAACACACGACGTATGCCGTTAACTCCAGAGACTTCTTCCTCTGCCGAAGCAAGGTATATTAGGTTATATCGGCGTGGTTTGTTTTGTAATTCACGGTACACCTGCAACAGTGATACAAGACCTCCGCCACAGTCGTTACTACCCAAACCATAGAGTATATCGCCCTCAACGGAGGGGCAATACGGGTCGCGAGTCCAGCTCTCTACCGGTTTTACAGTATCTATATGGGCATTGATCAGCAGGGTTGTGCGACCTTCGGCATACTGCGGGTCTAAAGTCCACAGATTATTACCCTCACGTCTATAGACGATGTCACACCGTTGCAATTCCTCTTCCATAATGTCGGCTGCACGCTTTTCTTCCCGGCTCACCGACGGAGTGGCTATCAGGCGCATAAGTAGCGCCACAGCATCGTCTGTATATTTACTTATGTCCATTAGATTGTATTTTACGCTTTCTGACAAATTTTACAGAAAGTATCTATGTACTTTTATAGGTCTTGGTAAAAGTCCAAGACCATGTTGGCTTAGCAACCATACTTGCCCAGATACGTGACTAAGGCCACAGGCTGCAGATAGCTATTATTTCTTCTCTTTATAAATTACCTTATTGGCGCCACTGGTAAGTTTTAGAGCTTCGGGGTGTTCGGTTATAAAGCTGTCTATATGGCGAATGCGTTTCTCCTCCAATATCTCGTCAATAGCAATCAGTATGCCCGTCTCTTCAACATCACCAAAGCCATAGTTGATGGCTGTTCCAAAGAGTTTCATTGTAGGACTTAAATTCATATAGGCATTCACAAGAGGCGGAATGTTATACCCAAGACTGCGTATCTCGCGGTTCAGCACGCGATAATCTTCCTTGAAGTCATCATAGCAGAATATCTTAGCCAATTCTTCTTCGGGAGTATCTATTACAAGGGGCTTCCGCGGAACAATAAGGTTGTCTTTGTCGCCGAAATGCTTGCGCAGAAAATAGAGTATCATATCTCGGCCACGGCGAATATAGCTAGGATACATGGTTACCTTACCGAAAAAATATTTAAGATTAGGATAGAGTACGGTTAGTGCACCTAATCCATCCCATAGATTATCCAAGGCGAATATGCTCTTGGTATTTTTGCGCACGTTTTGATAA
This sequence comes from Oscillospiraceae bacterium, assembly GCA_963639385.1. GTDB lineage: Bacteria > Bacteroidota > Bacteroidia > Bacteroidales > Bacteroidaceae > Prevotella. The sequence goes on along the minus strand of CAVHVH010000052.1, from coordinate 3,323 downwards.
TCAAGCGATACAAACGAGCGTCCTAACTCTACGGTATAGGGTGCATAGTTAGTCATGAACTCTTCAGAGAAATTAAACATATGGCTGGTGGCGAGTATGGGCTGTCCCTGGTCGTCTTTCTTCCAGTCAGTACCTATCAGATAGCGGTATCCACCTATCAACTCTTCTTCTTCTGGATTCCACACTATAAGCTGCCGACATCCGTTGTCCATAGTGTCAAACTCATCTATATCAACAGACTTGCCAGTTCCTCCACCCGCAGTACGGAAGGCCTCTTCACGCAAGCGCCCTATCTCGAGCATCACGTTGGGGGCATTTTGGGCCGTAACTACATAAATCTCGTTATGGCTCTTATTGGTCGTACGCATAAGCCGCTCGGGGGTGAGTTCCTTTTTGAGCAGTTCTCTACTTACGGGGGAGATAATTTCCTGTTCCATAATGTTTTTTCTCTCTATAGCTCGTAAACCTTGTCTTCTACATATTGTGCCCATTCTTGCGGAGTCTTCGATTTATCGAATGTTTGCCATGGTATGGGCTTACCTATTACTATACGGAATGTCTTGCCTACATTGCGGTACATCTCGTCTACCAAATACAACATGGCCAAATTGAACGGAAGATATTTATCACTGAATTTGGCTATGCGGTAGAACCGTTCTGAATTGCGTCCACCAAAGAAAATGGGCACTACATCGCGTTGATACTCTACACTTTTGGTAACGAAAGTCTTTTTCCACGGCAAGTCGTGTATAGTACCATCTGCACGCTTGCGACTGTTAAGTCCGGCGGGGAACATAAGCATGTGGCTATCGCTCTTGAAACCGGCCTCTACCATTGCCGGAAAGTTGCGACTCTGCCGCCCTGTCTTATTGATGCCTATACACAGAGGCTTTAGTCCGGGAAGATTGAGCAACAAGTCGTTGACAAGATAACGGAAATTGCCATCGTAATAACGGCCAATCACTGCACCTAAAGCCACCCCATCTTGCCCACCGAGCGGATGGTTAGACACGAAAGTATATCTGCGGCCGTCGTTCTTGTCGGGTAGATTATCCAACCCCTCTATTTCAAGAGTCATCTTGAGATACTTTACACAAGCCTCAAGCCACTCTACACCCTCAATATTGGCATTGTCGGCAAGAAACTGGTTTACTTGGTCTTCATGTACCAACCGCTTGAGCCAGCCCACAAGAAAGCCAGGCACAAATCGCGCCTTACTCCCCATCTTGCCAGCCAGTATCTTGTCTATATCTATGGTTTTCGTTACCATCAGGTTTTATTCCATAACTCTAAAACTCATGCAAAAATAATATATCTTTTCCATATATGCTAAAAAATAACATAAAATGTGTAACAATTGTATAAATCTATCGTCTGAATGTCGTCAAAACGCAAGATTGTCACAAATTAGAGGTTCGCGACAAAAAAGACAGCAAAAAGACGTATACGCCCATAAAACACCGCTCTCTTTCTTTTGCTATATTATTACAAATGAGTAATTTTGCAACACCCCAATACTTTTCTACTTTTATTTCTTAAATTCCACACAATGCTCTCAGACATTGAAATTGCAAGAAGCATAAAACTTCTGCCCATTACCGAGATTGCCAATAGAATAGGAATCTCACCCGAAACCATTGAGCCTTACGGACGCCACATTGCCAAAGTTCCCCTAACGGCCATTAATACCGAAAAAGCACACCAACACAAACTTATTCTTGTAACGGCTATCAGTCCTACCAAAGCCGGAAACGGAAAAACTACCGTAAGCGTAGGCTTGGCATTGGGTATGAAGGAGATAGGCAAACGAGCCGTACTTGCGCTCAGAGAACCTTCGCTAGGTCCTTGCTTCGGCATGAAAGGCGGTGCGGCTGGCGGTGGCTATGCCCAGGTACTACCCATGGAGAAAATCAACCTGCACTTTACAGGCGACTTCCACGCTATAACCTCGGCCCACAACATGATTGCAGCTCTGTTAGACAACTATATCTACCAACACGCCGCCGAAGGATTCGGACTGAGCCGTAGGTTGTGGAAGCGAGTTCTCGATGTAAATGACCGACAACTTAGGCACATTATAACCGGGCTTGGAGGTCCCACTTCGGGTATCCCTGCCGAATCAGGGTTCGACATTACGCCAGCCTCTGAACTTATGGCCATTTTCTGCCTTTCTACTTCGATAGACGATATGCGCCGCCGCATAGACAATATACTCTTAGGATACACCCTCGACAAAAAGCCTTTCTTTGTGCGCGACATGCAGGTAACAGGAGCAATAGTAACCTTGCTGGCCGATGCCATTGCCCCAAATCTAGTACAGACTATCGAGGGCACGGCCGCCTTCATACATGGTGGTCCGTTTGCCAACATTGCCCATGGATGCAACTCGCTTATTGCCACTACCGCTGCGCTCACCTATGGCGACTATGCCATCACCGAGGCAGGTTTCGGTGCCGACCTGGGCGCAGAGAAATTCTTCGACATCAAGTGTCGCATAGCCGGACTTAACCCTGCACTTTCTGTGCTTGTAGTTACAGCGCAAGCCCTCAAAATGCACGGAGGCGCAGCCTACGAGAACATAAAGCAACCCGATAGCGAGGCGCTCAACAGGGGCTTTTGGAATATGGACAGACACATACGCAACCTCCAATCGTTTGGACAGACAGTTGTGGTGGCCTTTAACCGTTACGGATTTGATACCGAAGAAGAGATACAGGCTGTACGCCGCCACTGCGAAGAAATGGGCATAGGTTTTGCCGTAAACAATGCTTATGCCGAAGGTGGAAAAGGAGCCGTAGAATTGGCCAAACTCGTAACCGAGACCATAGACCGCAACCCATCAGGGCCACTCTCATACGCTTATCCGCTTGATGCCACCATAGAAGAAAAGGCCGAAGCCGTGGCCAAAAACATCTATGGAGCCGGCAGTGTAAGTTGGAGCCCGGCGGCTAAGAAAGCACTCGCCTTGATACGCAGTTTGGGCATAGAACAACAGTACCCTATCTGCATAGCCAAAACGCAGTACAGCCTATCTACCGATGCCAACGCCTACAGCAACACCGATGGGTACAATTTGGAGATACGCGACATTGAAATCAATACCGGTGCACAGATGATAATACTCATTGCCGGTAATATTATGCGTATGCCTGGTTTGCCCAAAACTCCACAGGCCATGAATATAGACATAGACGCCGAAGGCAACATAAGCGGACTGTCATAGTATCCGCGACAAAATGATACGTTAAACTTTCTTAATGAAAAGACAAATTTAAGGGCGGTTTTTGCAAGCAAAAGGGTCGTCGGTGAAATCGACGCGATTC
>CAVHVH010000051.1:0-14362 GCA_963639385.1 Oscillospiraceae bacterium | reverse complement strand
GCCCCCAAAGTGCAAACATGTGTTCTTCTTGGCTAAGATAGAAGGCCTGCCGTATGCACAGATAGCAGAAATGTTGGAGATATCGCTTGCCACGGTAAACTATCATATAGGTTTTGCTATGACAGCATTGAAGAAAAAACTTAAGCATGGATGAGTGTAATAATATAGGAATGACCTATAGATTTTTACAAAAAACTCGTCTTAATAAAAAGCAAAGGATATAAATGGAAGATCAAAATAATAACTATCAATATGGTGACTCGCTGGAAGACCTCAAGTTGAAGGCTTTTGTTGAGCGCTCTATTCCGAGAAAAATGGATACAAACGCAATCAAACAGAAAACATTCATGAAGATTCGTGAAGCTGAGCGTCGCAGACGTCGCCGTTTATGGATTGTTTTGTCTGCAGCAGCTTGCACCTTGGCATTCATTGTTGGTGTTGGTGTTTGGAGTTTGCATAACGAAATATATACCAACCTGTATGCCAACCAAGTAAAACCTAATGCAGTAGAAATGCAACATATATCTGTACCTGTGGGTGAGAAGATGACAATTATTCTTTCTGATGGTACAAAAATTGTGGCAAATTCAAGAACCGAACTTTCTTATCCCAGCACCTTTCAAGGGAGCGACACCCGCGAGGTGGCTGTAAAAGGCGAGGCTTACTTGGAAGTGGCTCATGATATGGAACATCCGTTTGTTGTCAATAGCGGTAAGTTTAAAGTAAAAGTTTTGGGTACTCGATTCAATATCTCCAACTATAATGACAGTGAGGCCAGTGTGGTCTTGGCGCAAGGATCGGTAGAGTTGACTACAACCAATAAGGATAAAGTATTGATGAAACCATCAGAGAAAGTTGATATCAAGAATGGTTCTTTTGTGGCGAAGACTCAGGTAGATGTGCTTGATTACACTTGCTGGATGAATGGTATTATCAAACTGAATGGTGAGAATCTTCGAGATATTGCCAAAACATTAAGTCAGCATTACGGGGTCAAAATTGTATGTGACAAGATAGGCTCTACACCTCTCTATGGTAAGTTGGTATTACAAGACTCTGTGTTAGATGTGCTGAAAACTATCAATGGCATGGTAAGGGCAAAGACAGTATGTCGAGGCGATAAAATCTATATCATGTCAAATTAATATATTTTAATTTTTGTTGTGAAACCAATAACCCTTCACTGGGTAAGGGGACTTTATATCATTAAAAATCTAAATGCTATATGAAATTTAAACAATTTTTGCAATTCTTGTCTCTCTTTGCGCTCCTTTTGAGTGTAGGACAAATATCGGCAAAAGAGAAAACTCATAGGTTTGCGCCTGATACTATAACCGTATTGAGAAATCCTCTCACCGGTTGGGTAATGTACTTGGGTCGAACATGGGATGAGAATTTCTGGCAGACAGAAGGATATGATAATATCTCTGTGGGACAAGGCGCTACTGTGCGAGTCTCTGATTATGCCAATACGGCCTATATGCGTACAAGTTGGAGCTCATTGGAACCAGAAGAAGGCAAATATGTATGGCTTGACAGCCAATCACGCCTAAGCAAACTGTTCCAAAGTGTAAGAAAGAGAAATATGCGTTTGGCTTTCCGTATTGTTGTTGACTGTAGAGACCAAGGACAGAATACCCCTCTTTATGTGAAAGAGGCTGGTGCCTGCGGTTTTTATGATCCTAACAATCCTAAGGTTTGGTCGCCATACCCAGATGACCCAGTCTTTCAAGCGAAATATGAGAAGTTTATCAAAGCGTTTGCCAATTATTTTGACAACCCTGATATGGTAGACTTTATCGATGCTTACGGTTTGGGAAAATGGGGCGAATCGCATGCAGTAAGATATAAAGATTATAAGAACAAACTGCAAACATTCAGCTGGATAACTACCTTGTACAGTTGTTCGTTTAAGAAGGTGCCACTCTTGCTCAACTATCATCGTCTTGTAGGCGATACATTGAGTTGGGCTGCCCCAAATCAGCATAGCAAGCAGATGATAGAAGAGGCCATAGGCAAAGGGTATAGCTTACGCCATGACGCTTTCGGCATGACGGGATATTACATGGATTGGGAGAAAGATTTTGCCAAGGAATGGTTATTCCGCCGCCCAATAGTCTTTGAGGGAGGTTGGATTACCAAAGCTCACCACCGTTACTGGATTGACCCATGTGGAAAATATCGTAATGGACATTCAGAGGATGTAAGAAAAGGCGAGTATGAGATAGCTGGTGAGACCCACGTCAACATGATGGATCTACGCATCAATGACGAGACTCGTTCTTGGTTTGGCAAGTGTTTCGACCTTGTAAAACGTTTCAATCAAGAAGGTGGCTATCGATTATATCCTACGGAAATTACTTTCCCAGAGATTGCTTTGAAAAATACCACAATAAAAGTGCAGCACAGTTGGCGCAATTTAGGGTGGGGGTATTGCCCCACTAACATTCCACAGTGGAACCAAAAATACAAAGTATGCTTTGCGCTGAAAGACAATAATGGACAAATAATCTACAAGCATGTTGCTAAAGAGACCGACCTCTCGAAATGGATCAAGGGAAAAGATGGTCAATATGAAACATCTATCAATCTACAAGGCCTCTCCAGTGGAAAATATTCTTTGTTGGTGGCTTTGGTGGATACCACACGAGCAGAACAACCAGGCTTGGAAATGGCGGTAGACAAGTCATTGCAAGATAAGGGGTGGCTCTTTGTGGGTAATTTGAGAATTAAGAAATAACCTAAAATGAACAAATAATTTATTGCGTATGAATCTAACAACTATTGTAGGGAAAGCGGGCATGAACGTGAAGATGCTCTGTTTGGCAGGTATGCTGTCATTCCCTATTGTATCATTGCAAGCTTCTGATATTTCGTTGACGGAATATGAGGGGACAATGATTTTGAAAGTAGAAGACTCTACGGTTAAGCAAGTATTTGATTACATCGAGAGTCATAGTAAGTATGTATTTGCGTATGACCAGCAAGTCAAGAACTTACTTTCCAAGAAGGTGAATATCACCACAAAGGGTAAGACGGTTAACGCTATCTTATCGGAAGTCTGTGCCAAGGCCGGACTCAACTATCGTATCAACGACAGACAGGTTACCATTACGGTAGGCGAAAAAAACGCAGTCAAGCAGACAAGACAAACAGGAAAGAAAGGTTCGCAAAAAATCAAAGGTGTAGTTAGCGATAACCATGACGAACCCTTGATAGGAGCTACGGTCAAGGTGAAAGGTACCAATATTGCTACCATGACCGATATGGATGGTAACTTTGAGTTGAATGACGTTCCTGTTGGTGCAGAGTTGGTGATAAGCTATATAGGCTTTAACGAACAAACGGTAAAGGTTACAGAGTCAAAGGCAAATTATAACATAGAATTACAAGAAAACTCCAATAGCTTGGACGAACTGGTGGTGATAGGTTATGGTACCGTGAAGAAAAAGGATCTTACGGGAGCTGTGGCCGCCGTCAAGGGCGATGAGTTGGTAAACAAACGCACTACCATGCTTTCCAATGCCTTGCAGGGTTCACTTTCTGGTGTAACCGTTACTCGTAACTCTTCAGCTCCAGGCTCAGGTGCCAGCAGTATTCGTGTGCGTGGTATCACTACCATAGGTGAGTCAAGTCCATTGGTAATTGTAGATGGAGTAGAGAGTACGCTTGACTATGTAAATGCCAACGATGTGGAAAGTATCTCGGTGTTGAAGGACGCTGCAGCTGCAAGTATCTATGGTTCTAAGGCCGCTGCAGGCGTTATTCTTGTGACCACCAAACGTGGCAATGATACCGGAAAAATCGATTTGAAATACAATGCAGAATTTGGTTGGGAAATCCGTACCAGACAACCAAGCATGGTGGGCGTGACCCGTTACTTGGAGATGAACAACGAGATGATGTACAATGACAATCCAACGGGTGGATTTTTTCAGGTATATACAGCAGACCAAACCAAGAACTGGGTTAAGTATAATCAAACAGATCCCGATAACTATCCTATCACTGATTGGAAGGGTATGATTCTCAAGGGAAGTGCGCCGCGTATGACCCACTCGTTGACTGTTTCTGGCGGTAACAAAGCCGTAAAGTCTGTTGCTACCCTTACATATGATGAGGTAGATGGACTCTATGATGGTCGTGGATTTCAGCGTTATATGTTCAGGTCTAATAACGACTTCAATATCAACAAAAAGTTGACAGCCGCCTTGGATGTGAGTATTCGCCATGCCAAGAGCAGTAATCAGATATACGACCCTTTTAGTACAATGCGCTTGATGCCAGCTATCTATCCTGCTGTATGGAGCGATGGACGCATAGCTTCTGGTAAAAGTGGTTCAAACCCTTACGGATTGTTGAAAAATGGTGGTAGTACAGTTTCTCATAGTACCCAATTGTCAGGTAAAGGCTCGTTGACCTTTAAGCCTATTGATGGTTTGAGTATTTCTGCTATAGTTTCTCCTTTTATCAATTATCAGAAGAGTAAGCAGTTTAAATTGGCTTGTTGGTACACTTTGCAAGATGACCCTGAGGTTATTGGCGGTTACTTGGACGCAGGCACTCTCTATTCTACCAACAAGTTATCAGAGGGACGAAACGACAACTGGCATGTTACCAGTCAATTGCTTGCTAACTATATGCACACTTTTGGCAAACATGACCTTACGGTGATGGCAGGTTTCGAGAATTATTATATGAAGTCAGAGAGCCTTTCGGCTGCCCGTGACCAATACGAATTGACCAATTATCCTTACTTGAATATAGGTTCTGAAGACTTTCAGACCAATAGTGGAACAGGATCTGAATATACCTCCAACTCATTCTTTGGACGTTTGCTTTACTCGTATGATAGTCGTTACCTTTTTCAAGCTAACGTGCGCCATGATGGTAGCTCTCGTTTCGCTAAGAATTATCGTTGGGGTACCTTTCCGTCGTTCTCTGCAGGTTGGGTAGTGTCTGAAGAACCATTCATGCAGAACGCAAAATTGCCTTGGCTTTCTTACTTGAAGATTCGTGCTTCTTGGGGTAAGTTGGGTAATGAGCGTATTGGCAGCAACTACTTTCCATATATCGCTTTGATGTCGTTCGGTAGCACCTTATTCTATATGGCTGATGGTAGTGTAGTTTCAAGTTCAACAGCTCGTCCCGCAGTTTTGGCCGTAGAGGACATTTCTTGGGAGACAACTACAAGTACCGACTTGGGTATTGATGCCAATTTCTTCAACAATCGTTTGCATGTCAACTTTGACTACTATTGGAAGAAGACTACCGACATGTTGCTTGCCATCCAAATTCCTTATACAATGGGTTACAACAGCCCTAATACCAATGCAGGCAAAATGTCTACTCATGGCTACGATATTGATTTGGGGTGGCAAGATCATATAGGTGATTTCAAGTATGGTATCAGCGTGAACTTCTCTGACTATTTGTCAAAGATTGATTACTTGAACAACTCTGATATTATTTCTGGCGGTAAGGTAAAGCGTGCTGGGGTGTTGTTTGATGAATACTACGGTTACATCTGTGATGGTATCTATCAGACCCAGGAAGAAGTAAATAACTCAGCAAGGACAAGTAATACCGTGACAGTAGGTGACTTGAAATATCGCGACATTAGTGGTCCTGACGGCGTGCCCGATGGAAAAATTTCTCCTGAGTATGACCGTGTACCTTTAGGCAACTCATTGCCACGTTTCCAGTTCGGTGGTAATTTGAATGCAGCATGGAAAGGTGTTGACTTGAGTATAGCCTTCCAAGGTATAGGTAAGAAAAATTCTTATCTTTCATCAGAAATGGTACAACCATTCCGCAACAACTATGGTAATGTACCAGCTATTATTGACGGTAACTATTGGAGTCCATTCAATACAGACTTGGAGAATGCAAATGCCAAGTATCCACGTATCTCCAATGTGTCAAAGGACAATAACTATGCAACTTCAAGTTACTGGATGTTCAATGGACGTTACTTCCGTCTTAAGAACGTAACCTTGGGATATACGCTTCCGAAGGTTTGGACTAAGCATGTGGGTATTGACAGAGCACGTTTTTATGTTAGTGGCTCAGACTTGTTTTGCATAAGCAAATACCCTAAAGGATGGGACCCTGAAATGGGGACAAGTGCATACCCTATTACAACCTCATTGATTGTAGGTGTTCAAGTTAATTTCTAAAAGATTACGATTATGAAAGTAAAAATATTTTTGGCAGGTTTGACTTTGGCGCTATCCTCTTGCGAGAGTATGGACTTGGTACCTAAGTCTCAAGGAAACACTTCTTCATGGTACACAAATGAGACAGAGTTGTCTTTGGCAGCTAATGAGTTTTATATTTTAGGCTATTGGCAAGAGCCATTGTCTTCTTCTGAACAATGGTGCGACAATACTACCTATCGTCTACAAAACCGTAATCCCGGTAGTGGAGGTACTATTCTTGACGGAACCATGAATGGTCAACAATGGGAAGTGTATAGCCTATGGCAACAGAGTTATAAGTTGATAGCACGTGCCAACACCATGTTGGAAAATATCCATAAAGCAGACGGAAAGGTTGCCCAGTCTGTGATAGATCGTTATGTTGGTGAGGCCTCATTTGCCCGTGCTTGCAAGTATGCCGACCTAATATTCTTCTATGGCGATGTACCATATCTAGAGAAGACAGAGACTATCACAGAAGCAGAGCAGCAAGGCCGGCGCCCTAAGAGCGAGCTTATACCTTTGGTGTATGCAGACTTCGACAAGGCAATAGAAGGGCTTCCTACATCGTATGGAACAAGTGCCACAGTACACTTTACCAAGGGCGCTGCTATGGCGATGAAGGCACGTTTTGCACTCTATATGGGCGATTATGAGATGGCGGCCAAGTCGGCAAAGGCTTGTATGGATTTAGGTATCTATTCATTGGAACCAGATTATGCCAAATTGTTCAAACAGAGCACCAAGACCAACCCTGAGAAAGTATTTGTATTGCCTCGCTCTATTGAGAAAGAAGTTGTTTTGGATTCTTGGATTGTCAAGAATGGTCTTCCACGTAATGCAGGCGGTTATGGTTCTTATAATCCATCTTGGGATTTGTTGGCATCTTACCTCTGCACAGATGGTTTGCCAATTGATGAGTCGCCACTCTTCGATCCGCGTGACCCGTTCAAGAACCGAGACCCTCGTTGTAATATGACTATTGTACCTTTCAATACAGAGCATTGTGGCTTTGAGTATGATCCAAGTCCTAAGGCATTGCAAGTAATGAACTATACAACCGGCAAGTTGCAATCTAATAATGACTCTCGTAAGGTAAACCAGTATGCTTCTTATACAGGTCTTCTTTGGAAGAAAGGTATTGATGCCTCATGGTTAGACAATGGTATGAAGGTAGAGACAGATTATATCATTATGCGTTATGCTGACGTTCTTCTCATGTATGCAGAGGCAATGATAGAGCAGAATAAAATAGACGACTCTGTTGTCAAAGCCATTAATATGGTACGAGCTCGTGCCTATGGTGTGGATGTAGCAGAAACATCTTCTTATCCAGCCGTACAGATGGGTAGCCAAGAAGAATTGAGAAAGGCTGTTCGCATAGAGCGTCGTATGGAGTTTGCTATGGAGAACTCACGTTTGCAAGACTTGATGAGATGGAAATTAGCCTCAAAGGCTCTTAATGGTTATAACTACATTATGCTGCAACCCGATGATTTGTTAAGCAATGTAGTAGAAAAAGGTCTTTGGTTCTGGGGTATGACACCACAGATAGATGAAGATGGCTTAGCAGATTTCTCGGCTCTTTTTAATGCCGGTTACTGTACAACAGGAGCTAAGCGTACTTTCCCAGATAGAGAATATCTTTGGCCAATTCCTACACACGATATGGAGTTATGTCCAAACCTTATTAACAATCCTGGTTACTAAGCCCAGAGTTGTTAACTAAAGATTAGCATTCATTATGTAATAGACTTAATAACGTATTTACAAATGAGAACAAAGAATATAAACAAAACTATCGTTTGGCTGATGGCATCAACCATGAGTTTGCTCGCAATGTCTTGTAACGATGACATAGACAACTCTTACTCTAAAAACCAGTCGGTGATAGAACTTCAGCCTTCAGGCGATTATATCAAGTTGGACGAAAGTAATCCAGATGCTACGGCATTGACTTTGGAATGGACTAACGCCCATAACTATGGCGATGATTACATCACATCATATAAGTATGAGATGCGTGTGAGTGGTAGCACTGCCGATGAAATAATGGAGTACGAGGACGATGGCCATTTCTATCGCTCCTATACCAACAAACAGTTACAAGATCTTCTGGTTGACCACTTCGGGCAACTTACAAGTACAATCCGTGAGGTACAGTTCACCGTTACAGCCTCTTTCGAGGGTCCTCGCTTGGTGATACCCGATATAGCTACCGCCAAGGTAAAAGTAAAAACCTATGGTCCTAAGCAGTTCAGTGCCGATGAACTCTTCATGGGCGGTACGGCAGTAGGTGACGAGGACGTAAAGTTAGAAGCTAACAACGATGGAACTATCTATTCTTATACAGGTAAACTAAATGCAGGTAAGATAAACTTCCCAGTTCACTTTGGTGACGAGGAAAATGCTATTGGCCCGTCAGAAGCCGACGCTGCCATCACTTTAGCTGATATGTCGGCGGTTATTACAGATAGGACAGAGGCTAATAGCTGGATTATTCCAGAAGCAGACACCTATCGCATAACTGTCAATATGACCAACCAAACGGTCAAGATAGTTGCAGCAGGTGCCGTAGTAGAGGCCGACCAGATATTCTTAGCAGGAACAGCCGTGGGTAGCGAGCAACTAGAGATGGGACAAACCTTAGAGAATGAGAATCTCTATGCTTGGCGTGGTGAACTTTCTGCAGGTAATCTCTATATCCCCTTGACATACGAGGGTGAACAAACTATGTCGATAGTACCTTTGCAGGCAAGTAGTCATAGTATAAACGATGGCCAAAACTCGTCATTTGCTCAGGTCGCTACTAATATGGCAACAACCTCACGTTATTGGACAATTCCTTCTGCAGGTACCTATCGTATTGTTTTGAATAAAGAAGAGAAAACCATTACTATTTATTCTGATAAGACTGACTTGAAGTCAAAGAGCGTTTCTTGGAATAATACCACCTTGGGTATCAATCCTTATACTACCGTAATAGAGAAGTTGTATATGTATGGTACATTTAATGCCTACGATCATGATCCTGGTGTATTTACAGGTTATCAAGAAAAGTATTGCTTGCATCAGAGTGTGGCAGATCCATGTGTATTTGTATATAAGGGCGAGGAACTACCACGCAAGTCTGGCAATGATGGAATGAAAGTAATTCAAGCTACTGTCAACTTTAAGGTGGATAATATGAACAACAATGTTTATGCTTTCGGATCGTCAGCCGATGCTAAGCGCGGAAAATATAATGGTTACACAACCGCAGTTTTAGGCAAGGAAGAAAAGATAGTAGCAGGTCAGAGTGACAACCGCTATGCTTTCTTCATCATCCCAGAGGGTTGTAACTTCGTTGTTGTCAATATCGATAAAAACACGGCATTGTTCGATAAGCGATAATTAATAACTAAAGACAATCATGCAAATGAAAAAATATATTGGTAACGCAAAGATGGCAGTCCTTTCATTGGGACTCATCGCTTCCTCTCTTGTTATCGGAACATCTTGTTCCGATAACGACGAGGTAATAACAGGATATAACTGGAATATTTCAGGCAATAAAATTGTAGAAATCAAGCCAGAACGTAGCAAGTTCCTCCGTAATCCATTGCAAGGTTGGAATATCTATACAGGTATAGGTAGTGGGTTGATGGATAATTTTTGGGAGATATACGATAACTTCGAGTCTTCTGTGGGCAATATTAAGGTGTCAGACTATGGAACAACCCTTTATATTCGCGGTGCATGGAGCGATTTTAATCCAGAGGAAGGAGTCTATATCTGGCAGGATGATGTAAACACAGACCCGGCACGACGTTTCCGTATGTTGGTAGAAGGTGCTAAAGAGCGTGATTTGAAATTGGCATTTACCTTTGTTGTAGATAGCCGGGATAAACACTACGACTTTACACCAAAATATGTGAAGGATGCCGGTTGTAGTGGTTATGTAACCCGTACAGGAAGCGTAGATGTTTGGTCGCCTTATCCAGACGATCCTATTTTCCAAGAAAAGTATGCCAAGTTCTTGCAAGATTTTGCAGCCAAGTACAATGACCCCGAAGTAACCAATTATGTTAGTGGATTTGGTTTGGGTATGTGGGGAGAAACCCATACATTGAAGTACAAGGCTGTGGATGCCGAGACGGATAGCAATAAGAAAAAAGAGGTAGAACGAGAGGTGAAATATAAAGTCTTCGAATGGATTACCGATTTGATGTCACAGACGTTTACCAAAGTGCCAATATTTATTAACTATCACCGTTGTATATTGAGTAGTAGTGGTTTTGATGGAGCTAATCTTGAAGATGCTGCAGACTTGATAGACCGTGCCGTAAAGAAAGGTTTTAGTCTTCGTCATGATGCTTTCGGTATGAAACAGTATTATAAGGATTGGGAGCGCGGCATAGCTACTACTTATCGTTACACTTGTCCTTTCATCATGGAAGGCGGTTGGGTGGAATCTTCTCATGGAAGCTCTATCAAAGGTGATGGTTATGCCGACTATGCCGAAGTAAGAAAAGGTGAGTTTGATGAGGCTAAGGGAGCCAATGTGAATATGATGGATTTTCGTTTTAGTAATAATCCCATGACGGGCGAGACTCATTCTTGGTTTAACTCGGCCTATAGCTTGGTTGAGAAGTTCATCGCAGAAGGCGCATACCGCCTCTATCCAGACAAGATTTCTGTTCCAGAAAATGCTTCTTTAGGTAGTAAGATAACCTTGGTTCATCGTTGGTCAAATTTAGGTTGGGGTTATTGTCCTACCAATCTTCCTCAGTGGAACCAAAAGTACAAAGTGGCATTTGCCTTATTAGACAAGAATACAGAGAAGCCAATCCAAGTATTTGTTGACCAAGAACCAAAACTATCTGACTGGGTAAAAGGTAAACCACATACTTATAGTACCGAAATAATCTTGTCAGGAGTAACTCCAGGTAAGTATCTTTGGGCAGTAGGTCTTGTTGATACTACCAAGGATAATAATATTGGCATCTATATCTCAGCACGTGACGAATATTTGACGGCTGATGGATGGGTTAAACTATCTGATGTAACAATAGAATAATCGATAAGATATATGTGCAAGAAATTCGTCTTAGCTATTATGGCGATATTCAGCACCCTTATGGTGGAAGCTTCTGAAATTCTTGTAGAAGCAGAAAGCTTCCATCATTTAGGTGGCTGGGTAGTTGATCAGCAGTTTATGGATCAGATGGGCTCTACCTATGTTATGGCACATGGTATGGGCGTACCTGTAGAAGATGCTACGACAACCATCAGCGTAGACAAGGGAGGAGAGTATTACATATATATAAGAACCTACAATTGGACTGCTCCATGGAGTGAAAAAGCAGGGCCAGGACGCTTTTCGCTTGTAGTAAATGGCAAGCGGTTGACAAAGATTTTGGGAGCTGAAGGCAATCGTTGGCAATGGCAAATGGCCGGGAAAATAAAGCTCAAGGCAGGTAAGACAACCTTATCGCTTCACGATTTGACAGGCTTCAACGGGCGTTGCGATGTTATCTACTTGACAACAGATGTCAAACAGTCACCTTTAGCATTTGATACAAAGCAAACTCAACAACTTCGGGATAGGATAAATCCGAAACCTATAGCCAAACAAGAGAAATTTGATTTTGTGGTTATCGGTGGAGGTATAGCTGGTATGTGTGCAGCAGTGTCGGCAGCTCGCCTGGGTTGTAAGGTGGCTTTGGTTAATGATCGCCCAGTCTTGGGTGGAAACAACTCATCAGAGGTAAGGGTTCATTTGGGGGGCATCATAGAAGTAGAACCCAACAAAGGCTTGGGAAGAATGATCCGTGAGTTTGGACATGCCCGTGGTGGTAATGCCCAACCAGGAGACTTCTATGAGGATGCCAAGAAAGACTCCTTTATCTTGTCAGAAAAAAACATCACTCTATTCCCCTCATATCGTGCTGTAGAGGTGCAGACGCAAGGTAATAAGATACTCTCTGTACTGATTAGACAAGTAGAGACTTCTGAAGAAATACGATTAACCGCTCCAACCTTCAGCGATTGCACAGGAGATGGCACTATAGGCTATTTGGCAGGTGCCGACTGGCGCATGGGACGGGAGTCTCAAGATGAATACAATGAGTCTTTGGCTCCACAGAAACCAGACTCAATTGTTATGGGAGCGTCTGTTCAATGGTATTCGCAGGATATGAAGCGTAAGACTTCTTTTCCTGATTTCTGCTATGGGGTACGTTTTGATGAAACCAACAAGGAAGCGGTGATGAAAGGCGAGTGGACGTGGGAAACAGGTATGAACAGAAACCAGATTACCGAGGCTGAACGTATAAGAGACTATGGCTTGCTGGTAATCTATTCTAACTGGAGCTTTTTGAAGAACAAATCATTGGAAAAAAAGAAGTTCCAAAATCGTTCCTTGGCTTGGGTAGGTTATATCTCTGGGAAACGTGAATCCCGTCGGCTTTTGGGCGATTATGTCCTTTCAGAGGAAGATATCAACAAGAACGTACTACATGAGGATGCTTCGTTCACGACCACTTGGAGTATAGACCTGCATTTTGCAGATAGTGTCAATAATAGCCTATTCCCCGATAATGCATTCAAGACTCGCACGATACATAGGTGGATACATCCTTACGCTGTACCTTACCGTTGTCTTTATTCTCGTAATATAGACAATCTATTGATGGCGGGTCGCAATATAAGTTGTACCCATGTGGCTTTGGGTACGGTAAGGGTGATGCGTACTACTGGCATGATGGGAGAAGTTGTAGGCATGGCGGCTGGCTTGTGTCGCAAGTACCAGATTACTCCAAGAGAGGTTTATCGTAAACATTTGTCAGAATTGAAAACGCTGATGCAAAAGGGACTCGGAAAAGAAAATGCTCCAGATAATCAACACTTCAATGAGCCTAACAAACTATTGGAGCAACCACGCGCATTTATGACCAAATAAGAAAATTGAGATGAAAAAGCAGCTCTTGATATTCGTAATATTGCTAATGGCATGGCATTCTGCAAAAGCAGCACCAACTTGTTACGCTATCTTGCAGAACGATACGCTTTGTATTGGGAACTCTTGTGTGGAAAGGGTGTTTAGCTGGAATAAGGGTGCCTTGAAAACAGTATCATTGACGAATAAAATAGCAGGAACAGTCTTGTCAGCTCGTGGTGAACGACCTGATTTTGCTATCGTTCAAGGTGATGTTAGTAATGGAGAAATGACCTCTCGTTGGGTGTCGTCTAATGGAGTTCATCCAGACTATTTGGAAGTTTGTGTGAGTTATGCGCAAGGAAGTTTGGTAATTAAGCGCCTCTTCCGTGTCTATGAAAATACACCAGCCATTGCATGCGAAACCTATCTAAAGGGGAGTATGAA
The DNA here is from genome assembly GCA_963639385.1 of Oscillospiraceae bacterium. Taxonomy (GTDB): domain Bacteria; phylum Bacteroidota; class Bacteroidia; order Bacteroidales; family Bacteroidaceae; genus Prevotella. Next base: position 796 of record CAVHVH010000051.1, on the reverse strand, counting down.
GAATATCAATGATGGCGGAAACGTATCGAATGCAGACCGGAAGAACATAGAATCGACGGGAGATATGGCAACCGAACTGAAAACACCAACCCTGGACAGGCTGCAATTGACTGGTAAACATTGGCAGGCCAAGGCGGTAGAATTCGTAGATTATACAGACTGGAATGATAACTTGGTTTTCGAGCGTAACTTTATAACTTATCGCAAAAACAGTTATCGAGGAAATCTCTTGTTCGCTAAAGATCAAATAACAAATATGGGCTTTTTCTTCTTGAAGGAAGCCCCTTCGTCAAGCACGCAGTTACATTATAAGGGCTCTGACTTTATTACAGATTTCAATGACTTCATGGTAGTGGGTTCGGGAGTAGTACCTTCTGATGTTTCAGAAAAATCTTGGACTCGCCTCTATGGCTGTGTTTTGGGCGTGTTTAATGGGGGCGAGCGAGAGGCCCTGATAGCTCTTCGTAATTACCAGAAGCAGTTGCGTAAGGAGAAAACCACGAATGATGAGATGATAATGCTCAACACTTGGGGCGATAGAAGCCAGGATGCCAAGATTAACGAAGAATTCTGTCTTGCCGAAATAGAGCGTGCAGCAAAGTTGGGTATTACGGTATTCCAGTTGGATGATGGCTGGCAGAGTGGTAAAAGTCCTAACTCCAAGTTCAAGGGCGGCTCTTTCAAGGATATATGGAAAGACAATACTTATTGGACTCCAAATCCTGAAAAATTCCCACATGGGCTGAAGAAAATTGTTAGCAAGGGCAAGAAGTTGGGTATCTGTATTGGCTTATGG
>CAVHVH010000050.1:0-14378 GCA_963639385.1 Oscillospiraceae bacterium | reverse complement strand
TTTCTTTGTCAACGCTATTAGCCATACGTTCTTTGTTTATTGATTATTTGAAGCTATTAATAAATCTCGTTTGTCTATATTAAGAATGTTGGCAATCTGATTAAGTGTGTATAAAGCAGGCTGAGCAGAGTTAGTACACCATTTGCTGACTATACATGTTGATTTGCTTAGTTGCTTAGCTAACCACTTATTAGTTTTACCCTATTCTACAAAGACCACTTTTCATGATTTAGATGCTCCATGCTATCTAATTGATTAAACTTGAACACAAAGTTATATAAAACAAGTGAGAATTAAGAATATTTATCTCGTTTAGGACTGTTATTGTGATTAAATGCATTATTTATTCATCAAGAATAAGGCTGTCTCTGCTAATATTCATACACGCATCCGCCATAGGGTGCCCTTTACAAAATGATACGTTAAACTTTCTTAATGAAAAGTTGAAATTAAGGAAGGTTTTTGCAAGCAAAAGGGTGGTCGGAGAAAACGACGCGATTCTCGTGATGCTTATTTTTATCATAAAGTTATGGTTTACGGAGCTAGAGTTATCCTTTACGCCGCTAATGATGGTCTTTAGGTTCTCAAAAATTATAGTTCGTTTGTCAAGATTTATAGCGGGAGTTGTGTTAAAAGCCGTTAAATTTGCCAAATATTCGCATTTGGTGGTCAAAAATTAGAGTTTTCGACTCCATCCACCTCTGTTGATAACTCCAAAATAACCCCAAAATGGGCTGTTTTTGGCCAAAACTTTGCGACTTTTTATCGAAAAAAAATGGGTCGAAAATAGGTACTTTTGTAACATTTGTTAACTATAATTTGGCACAACCTGTTAAATATTCTAAATACATATAAAAGGGTGCTTTCATTTTGAAAGCACCCTTGAAAATATAGTTGCAAATTGTAGTAAGCCCTATTATTCTCGGCCTATGCAGGATACACTGGCCTGGTGGGTGGCAAGAACCAGTACTTCGGCTATCTGTACATGCTTTGGGGCTGAGGCTGCGTAGAATACTACATCGGCTATGTCGTCGCCGGTGAGTGGAGTAACGCCCTCGTACACCTTGGCGGCGCGCTCGTTGTCGCCTCTGAAGCGTACCTGGCTGAAGTGGGTTTCTACCAATCCAGGCTTAACGTTGGTAACGCGCAGGGCTGTGTGAGCCACATCGATACGTAGGCCGTCGGTGATAGACTTTACTGCGGCTTTGGTAGCGCAGTACACATTACCGCCAGCGTAGGCAGCATCGCCGGCCAGTGAGCCAATGTTGATTATATGGCCATCGTTGCGGGCCACCATGTCGGGCACTATCAGTCGGGTCATGGTAAGCAACCCTTTGATGTTGGTATCAATTACCGTGTTCCATTCATCTATGTTGCCTTCGTATTCCTTGTCCAATCCAAGGGCCAGTCCGGCATTGTTAACCAGTACGTCTATCTTCTGCCATTCTGGTTCCAGCGAGGCAATGGCATCTTTGGCGGCCTGAGTGTCGCGTATGTCGAATGCAAGGGTTTTTACCTTGGTTCCTTTGGCTTCAAGCTGGTTCTTGATTTGTTCCAAAATGGAGGCTCTTCGTGCAGTGAGGATGAGATTGTATCCGCCTTCGGCAAATTTTCTTGCGCAGGCTTCTCCTATGCCACTTGTGGCACCGGTTATAAGTACGGTTTTCTTCATTGTTTTTGTTGTATATTACCGGGTTCGTAGTCTACAAAGTCATATGCTTGGTTGTGGCGGTCATCGGGTTCGTGATGCTCGCGCCAGGTTTCGTGCCATCCGGTATAGTTAGGAAAGAAAGCGTCGGCATCCTCGGGCGTGTCGTCGACCTCGGTTAGACATAACCTATTGGCTATTTGCATAGTTTGGTTATAGATGCTGGCACCACCTATTATATATATATCCTCATCGGGGGTGCAATGAGCCAGTGCTTCATCGATAGAAGAGTATGTGTCGCAGCCAGGAAAAGACACAGCTGTACGACTGAGTACAATGTTGCGTCTATTAGGCAACGCCCCTTTGGGCAGCGATTCGAAAGTGTTGTGCCCCATGATTATTGTGTGGCCTGTAGTGAGGGCTTTAAACCGTTTCAGGTCGTTGGGCAACCAGTAGATAAGTTTGTTGTTGCGACCTATGGCGCGGTTGCGGGCCACGGCTGCAATGATGTTGATACGCATGGTGGTGTGTATGGTTTATACCGAAACCTGTGCGGCAATGTGTGGCCACGGGTCGTAGTCGGTGAGTTGGAAATCTTCGTATTTAAAATCGAAAAGGCTTTTCACATCCGGATTGAGCGTCATTTTGGGCAACGGGCGCGGTGTGCGTGTAAGTTGCAGTTTGGCCTGTTCTATGTGGTTAAGATACAGATGAGTATCGCCAGTGGTGTGAATAAAATCGCCTGCCTTTAACCCCGTAACCTGTGCCATCATCATGAGTAGCAGTGCATACGATGCTATGTTGAACGGAACTCCAAGGAAAGTGTCGGCCGATCGTTGGTAGAGTTGCAGACTAAGTTTGCCATCGGCTACATAGAACTGAAACAGACAGTGGCATGGCGGGAGAGCCATTTGGTCTACCTCTGCCGGATTCCATGCCGTTACTATCATGCGGCGCGAATCAGGGTGTGTCTTGATAGTGTCTATTACTTGTTGTATCTGGTCTATCGTTCCGCCGTTGTAGTCGGGCCAAGAGCGCCACTGGTGGCCATATACCGGTCCGAGTTCGCCATCGGCATCGGCCCATTCGTTCCAAATTCTTACGCCATGTTCCTGAAGGTAATGCACATTGGTGTCGCCCCGCAGAAACCACAACAGTTCGTAGATGATGGATTTTAGGTGCAACTTCTTGGTGGTAAGCAGCGGAAAACCCTCTTCCAGATTGAAGCGCATTTGGTTCCCAAATACACTCTTGGTACCAGTTCCTGTACGGTCGGTCTTGGTAGCTCCTTCGGTAAGAATGCGGTTGAGCAAATCTAAATATTGTTTCATATATTGAGTATTGACGGTGAATGTTCTGGTAAATGGCTGCTCTTTATGCGCCACTCTTGCGGGTATAGGTTGTTGGCGCGGTTGCCAAGGTTCTTGGCAAATCCTAAAGGTGCTCCGTGCCAAGTTACAAGCACTATGCCGCGTGGCGTTTCGGCAGGAAAAGTTATAGCATCTTTACGCAGATAGGCCATAGCTTGTTGGTAGTTGACCTCTACGGTGGTAAAAGCCGTGCGGTTGAGCGCAGTTGACAATGCCAGCGACTGATGGGGTATTACGTCGTTGCCTTTGACAGTTCCCAATGTTATGCCGGCATGCAGCAATCGTAGAGTATCTTCGGCAGCGCGGTATTGGGTAAGCCACTGCGTAGGGATGGCGCTCAGAGAGTCGGCCCGAGAGCAAAGTGTAAAGCGTTTGTTATCGTTAATCCATTGTGTGGCATCGGTGCGTAGTTTTATATTGGTGGCTTTTCGCCCTGTCTTTATGCGACGTGGGGGTATGGCGAGGCTTGACGTTTTTCGCAGTACCGCCATGCACAGTCCTTCGCTATGAGAAAGACCTGGGATAAACCTATATATGGGTAGGCTGCCCTTGAGTGCTCCGGTAATAGCCCATTCTGGGGCGGTGGTAATATTTATAGGTTCGGCCCCCAGACTACATATCCAGGCAATATTGTCCTCGTTCTCCAGTTCGTTGAAAGTACAGGTAGAGTAGACCAGTATGCCCCCGGGACGCAGACAGGGCCAGATGTCTTCTATTATGCTGCGTTGCAACCGTTGGCAATTGTGTACATTTTGGCGACTCCATTCGGCTATGGCTCCGGCATCTTTACGAAACATACCTTCGCCCGAACAGGGCACATCGGCAATAACAAGGTCGAACAATATGCCAGCTTTATTGAAGTCGTGTGGATAATTATTGGTTACCATTACGTCAGGGTGGCCAAACTTCTGTATGTTCTCGCTAAGTATTTGGGCGCGTTGACGTATGGGCTCGTTGCATATAAGCAGACTTCCCTCGGGTAGTACACTCCGAGCTACGGTAGACTTGCCGCCAGGTGCGGCACATAGATCGAGAGCCGTTACGGGTGCAGAAATAACCTGGCTGAGTATGTGATGAAGAAACATGGAGGCCGCTTCCTGTACGTAGTAATTGCCAGCGTGCAGCAAGGGGTCGAAGGTAAAATTGGGGCGACTGTCGAGCCAGTATCCGCCGTTACACCATGGAATGGGCGTGGCTGGAAGAGATACGGGCGCTTGGGTCTTGAATGGATTAAGACGCAGACTTACCGATGGCTCTTGGTTAAGCCCGACGACAAGTGTGTTATACAGGTTGTCCCCCATCAGTTGTCGTGTATAATCGGCGAAATCTATAGGTAACTCTATCATCTTTTCCGTTTATGTGGCTACAAAAGTAGATTTTTTTCAGTTATTTTGCAACTAAATGTACACCCAATTCGTCTAACAGACAAAAAATAATTAAAACAAAGGAATATGAAACGATTATTATTGACACTTACACTTGTTTTGGCTTGCGTGACAGTTAGTGTAGACGCTGCTCCGAAACACAGAAACCATCTTGGAGTGACTGCTTCTGCAGCAACCGATAGTGCACATGTAGGCATTGATGTCTATTCGGATACCACTGCGTTGAGTGCAGATTCTGTTTACCAGGCGCAGGCCGGCGATGATGTAGACATTGAAGGGTTAGACGAAATTGTTGATGCGCTCAAGCCTGTAGCGGGCGCCGGAGGCATGGTGGCCATGCTGGTAGGTATGGTAGTAGCCATGGTAACCATTGTAGGTGTATTGTTGTTATTGCTGGCACCAATCATTATTATCATTATGTTGATACGTAATGCATACAAGCAGCGTAGTGAGCGATTAAGACTGGTAGAGAAGGCTATGGAAAACGGGCAACCTATTCCCAGTGAAATATGCAAACAAATGTCAGATGATAACGATAGACTATGGAAAGTAGGTATACGTAATACCGCTATAGGTGTGGGGCTGATACTGATGTTCTGCTTCTGGCAGTCGGGTATGCTTATGGGCGTGGGCGCACTGGTGGCATGCTATGGCATCGGTCAGCTGGTTATAGTCCGTACTACAGGCGGCCGAAAAAAAGACGAGGATCAAGAGTCTACTGATACATCATCCTTTGACGAAGAATAGACTCAATGGTATAGAACTGTCTTTGAATACTAAAAGTACAGCAACGTGAAGAATATAGAGGAAAAGGCATGGATAGCTCAGGCAGTTGTATTTCGCAGTAGAACTGCCTTTGGGCATCTGGTAGAGAAATATCAGGCGCAGGTACGTCGTTTCTTTCTCAGCCAAACGTTGGGAGACGCTTCTTTGAGCGATGATTTGGCTCAAGATACGTTTGTCAAGGCCTATGTCAATATATCCCGCTTTAGGGGCGAAGCCTCGTTCTCCACGTGGTTGTACCGTATAGCCTACAATGTGTATTACGACTATGTAAAGACACTGCATAATACGGACTCTATCGACACCTCGGCAGTGATAGGTCGGGCAGCGCGGGTGGTAGATAGTAGCCTGCAGATGGATTTGCACAAAGCACTGGCGTTGCTTTCAGAAGCCGAGCGTACTTGTGTAGTGTTGCAGCTGATGGAGGGACAACCTATAGATGCTATAGCGACTGTTACGGGCATGCCTCAAGGTACTATAAAAAGCCATCTGTCGCGTGGAAAGAAAAAGATGGCCGACTATTTAAAAAATAATGGATATGACAGATAAAGACGACATACTGATTCAGCAGTTTATGAGCGAGCATGTGCCCATAGTAGAAGACCGGGGGTTCTCTCGCCGAGTAATGCGGCATCTGCCACGGCGCTCCAGTCAGCGTAACCTATGGTGGACAGTTTTCTGTATTGTTGTGGGTGTATTGGTAGTTATGGCTACAAACAGCGTAACCCGTTTCATCCATATAGCCGAAGGTTTTTGGGGCGATGTGATAGGGGCTGCTTCGCCTGGGGGTAGTATAGGCCTTTCTGCCATAGTCATTACCCTGGTGGTTATGGTCGCTGCTGTGGTAATGGTTACTGACACCCCAGCGGTGTACCGCCATAGATAATAGATAAACTAATGGTGGTTCTAAAAAAATACCACCATGTATAGAACTACCGTTATATGTGGGGGCAGCCACCCAAATATGGTAGCAGAGTTGTAGGGTAGGTATGGTTGCGTAAATAAGTAGAAAAATATAATTACTGTAGTTGTAAAAGAGGCTGGTGGAGAATGGATGTTCTCTCCCAGCCTCTTGCTACTTGTAGGATGCCCTTTGCGTTGGTGGGGAAGAAAATTATTCTATAATGATATTTAGTCCATCGCCATCGTGCTGATTGTCTGACTTGTTGGTCTTTGTTTGCTTCTTTAGTTGACCGTGCTCGTCGAACATACCGTAGGTAGTGCGTAATACAATAAACTCGGTACGGCGGTTCAGCTGGTTGGCTATTTCTTGTTTGTCTTTGTCCAGTTTGCTTATAAATTCTTCAGTAAGCACATCGCCCTCCTTGAGCCATGTAAGTCGTTCGGTAAGTTTGCGGCGTATGGTCTTGGGCTTTTCCTTTCCGTATCCTACAGGTGTAAGTCGGTCACGGGCAATTCCCTTAGTTATTAGATAGTCTGCCACGGCTTCTGCACGGCGTTGTGATAAACGTTTGTTGTACTCGGCACTGCCCTTGTAGTCGCAGTGGGCACTAAGTTCGATGGTTACGTTGCCGTTTTCGTTGAGCAGGGTAACCAGTTCGTCAAGAGCCTTGGTCGATTCAGGACGCAGAGTAGCTTTGTCAAAGTCGTAGAAGATATTGTCTATTAGAACAGGAGCACTAATAGAAACCAGGGGGAACTGCAATACAGTCTCATCAGACTCGTCGGTCTTGTGTACGGTAACTTCTTCCTTATGATTAAGAAACCCCTTGCAGGTAGCGAGCATTACGTAGCTTACCCCGGGTGTTACCACTTGGGTGAACGAACCATCACTCTTGAGTGTGAGCCGTAGATTGGTACCGTCGTTGCCCACCATATAGACCTCGGCTTGTGGCAATTCATAGCCTTCGGCCTCGTATACCCATCCTTTTATGGTATTAACTATTTCGGGATTTTCGAACGAGTAGATATGGTCCCATCCGCGTCCATCACCACGGTTGGAGGAGAAATATCCGCGGTTGAGTGGACCTTCGAATGTCATACCAAAATCGTCGCCTTGCGAGTTTAGAGGATATCCCGGGTGAGTAAGTTCGTACCTTCCCTGCTTGTTAGGGTGTGCTATAAAAATATCGAGACCACCAAGACCAGGATGTCCGTTGCTCGAGAAATAAAGATCACCATTAGGTCTGAATGTGGGGAACATCTCGTCGCCTGGGGTATTGATAGGCTCGCCCAGATTTTCTATCCCGCCCAATCCAGCTGCGGTGATACGTACACGCCAGATGTCCATGCCGCCCTTGCCGCCTGGCATATCGGATACAAAGTATAGCCATTGCCCGTCGGGAGAGATGGCGGGATGGGCATAACTTGAAAGCGTATCGCGGGTGATTTCTACTTTGGTGCCCTTTCCCCATGCAGCATCACTACGTGCAGACTTTATAATTTCGGCAAAGCGTGGTGATGAAGGGTCGGTTACACACTGCGTAAGATACATTTCCCTTCCGTCGGGCGAAAGACAGCAAGCGCCCTCATCGTAGGCAGTGTTGAGACCTCCGCTTGCAGGCTCAGGCTTAGACCATTTGCCTTTGTCGTCTTTTACAGATACAAATATGTCGCCGTTTTTAGTGCCTGTTATTGCGCTTGTTTCGTCGCCCTCGGCTTCGTTACGGGTTGATGTAAAGTATAGGTGGTCAAAATCGTCGCCAGTCAATAGTGGACTGTAATCAGCGCGGCGTGAATTGAAAACGTCCATTTTCTTTACTCTATAGCGCGAACCGGCTTGCTTGGCGGCTGGTGCGCTAAGCGCAGAGGAAAGTCCGTTCTTGGCCAATGTATTGCCAGGCAAAGAGTCGAGTACTTCGCGGTATATGTCGGCAGCTTCTTTGTATGAGGCGTTCTTGAGTAGTTGTTGGGCGTAGGCCAGGCGGTCTTCGGTACTGGCTTGCCCGTATCTTATAGCGTTGGCATAGGCTGCTGCAGCGCGTTGCGATTGGTTTATCCGGGCATAGCTTTTGGCCATTTTCAGTGCAACTTTTCCCCGTTGTGTCTTCTGTTTGGGCGATAGTTGTCGGTATGCCTTACGGTATTGCATGGCGGCATCATAATATTCGCCCAAAGCCCAATGGCGGTCGCCTTTGCGTATGGTGCGCTCGGTACTGCAACTGTTTAATGCCAACAATATGGCACAGGCAGACAGTATATATAACAGGTGTTTCATCTTTGTTGTTTTCAAAGATAACGTTCTGCTGGGCATTTTATTGTTCAGATGGGGTATTGACGTTGCTGTCATCGTTATGTAGGATTGTTGCTGCCAAAGGGTAGCCGGTAGTCGCATCCTTGTTGCCAACGACTGCATCCATAGGCTGTTTTCCCTTTGATTATTGTGCCTTGGCCACATTTGGGGCAAGGTTTTCCAACCATAGAGTCGGTGGGGGTAACGGCAGTTTTAGCTTTTGAAGGTGTAGCCTTGGTTTTAGGCTGCGCAGTTTTTCGCTTGGTAGTCTTCTTTACAGGCTCTTTATCGGTAGTTATGGTAACGTGGCGATTTGAGTTGTCGCGCAGTACATCGTTTACGATATTGGTAATCTGTTCTTTCAGTTCGTTTATAAACTGTGATGCATCATATTTCTTGTGCTCAATATCGCGTAGCTTCTTTTCCCATATTCCGGTAAGTTCGCAGCTGGTAAGCAACCGCTCGTGTATCATGTCTATCAGTTGGATGCCAGTAGGCGTGGCAATCAGATTTTTGCGTTCGCGGCGAATGTAGTGGCGTTTGAAGAGAGTTTCTATGATGCCAGCGCGTGATGATGGCCGCCCGATGCCGTTCTCTTTGAGTGCGGCTCGTAGTTCTTCATCATCAACAAATTTTCCGGCCGTTTCCATGGCTCTTAACAGGGTCGCTTCGGTATATGGCTTTGGTGGAGTGGTTTGCTTTTCAGTGAGAGTAGGTGTGTGGGGACCCTCTTCGCCCTTGACAAAGGCTTCAAGGGTGCGTTCCTCATCGTTCTTAGCATCAGTATCATCGTCTTTTTTTGCATCCCGGGCGTATATCTGTCGCCAACCAGGGTTGAGAATTTCTTTGCCTGATACTTTGAAGTCTATCTTGTCTACGGCTCCAGTTACGGTGGTAGTGGCAAACTGGCAGTCGGGGTAGAAGGCTGCGATGAACCGTCGTACAATGAGGTCGTAGACATTGCGTTCGATGTCAGTAAGACCACGGGCTTCCTGACCAGTGGGGATAATGGCGTGGTGGTCTGTTACCTTAGATGTGTCGAATATACGTTTTGGCTTGATGAGTGGCTTCCCGGCTATTGGCCTCATCAATTCGTGATAACTCTTCAGGCCGTTCATAATGCCGGGACATTTGGGATAGATGTCGTCTGAGAGGAATTGTGTGTCTACACGTGGGTAGGTGGTGAGTTTTTTCTCGTAAAGTGCTTGGATAATATTAAGGGTCATCTCGGCAGAGTAGCTGAATTTCTTGTTGCAGTCTACTTGCAGCGATGTAAGGTCGTACAGGTGGGGCGGGGCTTCGGTTCCCTTCTTCTTTTGTACGCCAGTTACCTTGAAAGGTTTTCCCTCAATGGTGGCGAAAGCTTGTTGGCCTTCTTCGCGCGAGGTAAATTTGCCTTGGGTAGCCGTAAATTGAGTGTTACGGTATATGGTGGCCAGAACCCAATAAGGTTCGGGCTTGAAATTGTCTATTTCTTTCTGTCGGTTTACAATAAGAGCCAGCGTGGGCGTCTGTACGCGACCTATGCTCAGTACTTGCCGGTTTTGACCGTATTTAAGCGTGTATAGACGGGTGGCGTTCATGCCTAGGAGCCAGTCGCCCACAGCCCGTGATAGTCCTGCCAGATAGAGCGGGTTGTAGTCATCTTGTTCGCGTAGTTTGGCAAAACCGTCGCGTATGGCTTCGTCGGTCATTGATGATATCCATAGTCTCTTTACCGGACATTTGGCTTTGGCCATTTTCATTACCCAGCGTTGTATCAGTTCTCCTTCCTGTCCAGCGTCACCGCAGTTTATTATACTGTCGGCATTGCCCATAAGCTTCTGTATTGTGGCGAACTGTTTCTTGATACCTGCGTCTTCGATGAGTTTGATGCCAAAGCGAGGTGGAATCATAGGCAGCGCAGCCAGGCTCCACCGCTTCCAGTTTTCAGAGTAGTCGTTAGGCTCTTTTAGACAACATAAATGGCCAAATGTCCATGTTACTTGATAACCGTTGCCCTCCATATATCCGTCGTGTGACGATTTGGCCCCGATGATACGGGCAATATCTTTGGCCACACTGGGTTTTTCTGCTATACAAACAATCATTTTGTTTCTGATTTTTCCTTTTCAGTGAATTGCAAAGTTACTAATTAATGGTGAGCCAAACAAGCAGAATAGCCCTTCTCTTACTTTTGCCACAGGGCGAATGGCTATCTCAGTATTGGTATCGTCAATACTGTTTAGATTGGTTAGGGAATGGCTTCCTCGCTATTTTTCTATGCGGGTTACCATATAAGCACTGATGAGTACCATGGCCAGAGCTACGGGCTTGTCCCAGGTAAGCACGTCTTGGCAAAGCATGATGGCTACGATAGAAGCTACTATAGGTTGTAGATTGGTATAGGTGCTTACAGTGGTGGCTTTAAGGTAGTGCATGGCAAAGGGTATGGCCATATAGCCGGCCACGGTGGCAAAGATAACGATGAATGCCATTTCAAGTATGCCATTCCACTGGGTGTGGACTGAGTATAACGATTGGCTGTCGAGCTCGGGCCATGCTATGGGTAGTACTGCTATCGATGAAACTAGAAATATCCACTTCATTTGGGTTAGTGCTGAGTAGCGTGCGCTTACGCGGCGAGTTATTATAAGGTATACGGCCCAGGTAAGCAGACTGAGTGTGCCTAACGTGATACCTAACAGGTCGTTGCGCCCCGTACCTCCATCCCAGTGGGTAAATACCATGAGCAGAGTGCCCAATATACCTATGACTACGGCCACGGCCTTAAGTCCGGTAATGCGCTCGCCAATGAAAATGCCGGCCATAAGCATAGTGGCCACAGGGGTAAGACTGGCTATGATGGAGAAGTAAACCGGTGTAGTGTATACCAGGGCCCATGCCGTGAGAGTCTGAGAAATGACGAACCCTAGTAATCCAGCACCGCATATTACCACAAGGTCGCGGCGTTCTACATGCTCTTTTGGCATAAATAGTGATATCAGCCAGAATATCGCTGCGGCTCCCACGCAACGTGTCAACATGTAAACCATGGGAGAAACCCACTCGTTGAGCAGCAGAGTGGTGACGGGGACGCCAAAACCAAATATGATGTTGGCGCACAGAATGGCAACATGCCCTTGTAACTTCTTGTTATTCATATCACAAAGTTAGTGCAATTAGTCGTTATAGCGGCCATATTTCCCGTTTTTTGCGCCATTTATGGTTAAATATCATTAAAGACGTTTACAAAAACATAGTTTGTTGCGTCTTCTATATAAGAATTGATAACTTTGTGGAGTAATACCATACTATAAAAATGATGAAAAGAACAAAAACAGCTATGCTGACCTTAGCCCTTGGTGCCCTGTTGATGACAGGATGCGTCAGCAAGAAAAACTTAGAGAGTTGTCAGGCAGAACTCAAGAACTGCCAGACTGAAAATAAAGAATTGTCAGGCAGCTATCAGAATACCAAGGAACAATTGGCTGCCGCACAGGCTCGCGTGGCTAGTCTTACAGACCAGTTGACCCAGCAGCAGAATGCCTACAAAGCTCTGCAGCAGAGTCTTGACAAGAGTTTGGCAAATACCAGCGCCAATAGTGTAAACATCTCAAAATTGGTAGACCAAATTAACGAGAGCAACCAGTATATCCGTCATTTGGTTGAAGTGAAGAGCAAGAGCGACTCGCTCAATATGGTGCTTACCAACAACCTTACCCGCTCACTTAGCAAAGAGGAGCTTAAAGAGGTTGATGTGCAGGTGCTCAAGGGTGTAGTATATATCTCGTTGGCTGACAATATGCTTTACAAGAGTGGCTCGTACGAGATAAACGACCGTGCAGAGGAGACGCTGAGCAAGATAGCCAAAATCATTATGGATTATAAGGACTATGATGTACTGATAGAAGGCAATACGGATAATGTACCCATTAATACCAGTGCGGCTTCAATGAAAAATATCCGTAACAACTGGGATCTCTCGGCTCTGCGCGCTTCTTCGGTAGTGCAGTATCTGCAGACCCATTTTGGTGTGGCTCCAAAGAGACTTACTGCCGGTGGTCGTGGTGAGTATAATCCTGTGGCCAGCAACGATACCGAGGTAGGCAAGCAGCGCAACCGCCGTACTCAGATTATTATCACGCCTAAGCTTGACCAGTTTATGGATCTTATAGACAAGGCTCCTGAAAGCGAGAAATAAATATGGGAAACTTACGATATAGGTAGTAATTTATAGAACTGCCCTATACAATTTGCCCCAACCGGTTGTTTAACTCGGTTGGGGCAAATCCTTTTTTTAGACTGCAGAATGTACGGCAGATGCTATTTTAGGTAGAAAAGGAAATCGTTGCCGTCCCATTCCCATCCGGCTATATCGTATCTGATAAGACGCGCCAGAATTTTAATGACAAGGAAACGTTTTATGTGGGATATTTTAGAAATTACTTGAAGAGGTTGCCGAGGGTTTAGGCGCATCATCTCCATGAAACTTGACTCGGTATCGGTATAAGGCATCATGTTTTCATCGCGCTGTTTCTGTTTCCACATCTCTACAATTACGGGCGATGCAGCCACATTTTCATCCTTTATTCGTATAAAGGCTGTCTTTCGCCCGTTAGTATCAATGGCGCATACTGGTTTGTCTGTTGCAGGCGGAATAGTGGCTATTACCACATTGTGGCCGTCTACATGGTAAGTTTTGAAGCTTATATCTGCCTCTGGCTCACAGTAACTGTATGCAGCCCGGTTCAACATAAATATCTCTTCATCGCTCTTTACGCCGGCTATACTGCCATCATCGCATACACCTACAAGCAGACGGCCACCCACAGTGTTGGCAAAGGCCGATACTGAGCGAGCCAATTTCGCAGAGTCGTCAACACCATACTTAAAATCTTGCTGTCGGTGTTCGCCCTGGGCTATGAGAGTGTGGATATATTGACTATCGTCGTGCATGTACATGACTGAGCTATTCTTGGTAACGCTTGGTGCGTACCTTGAATTTGTCGAAACCTTCGCCGTATACACCAATCACGGCGCTCTGCGATACAAATGCCTTTGGGTCTATCTCGTTGATGAGCATAAATATCTTGTGCGACTCGTTCTTCTTGGCCAGTACAAAGAGCATGTGTACATCGCGTCCAGAGTAGAACCCCTGTCCGTTAACCACGGTTACTCCGCGGTGGGGGTCGTTGATGATGCGTGCACCTATCTCTTCGTACTTGTCAGAGATAATGAAAAACTGTACTGAGCGGCGCATAGAGTTAACAACATAGTCTATGCATAGCGACGATACGATGAGAGTTACGTATCCGTAGATTATCTGCTCCCAGTTGTGCAGTACAACATAACTGGAGGTGATTATCGTAAGGTCGACAATCAGGAATACGCGGCCCAACGAAATGTTGCGGTACTTACTGATGATGGCCGCCACGATGTCGGTTCCGCCAGTAGAACCATTGAAGGCCAGTCCTATGCCAATACCACTACCCATGAATACACCACCTATAATGGATGTCATGAAAGGGTCGTGTTGTAGCAGGTGTATGCTTTCCAAATGCTCTTGGAATATGGCTGAGAGGGCGGTGAGCAGCGATACGGCGTAGATAGTCTTTACACAGAAACGCCAACCCAATATGCGTAAAGCTATCAGTAGTAGTATGGCATTGACGCCGAAATATGAGAATTGTACAGGGATGCCCATACCCCAATAGAGTACAGAAGATACACCCGGTACACCGCCCGTAGGTATCTTGTTGGGCAGCAAGAAGATGGTCCAGCCAAGTCCGTAGGATATCATGGCCACGCTTATCATAATGTAGTCACGTATCTCTTTGCTCAAATTTATTTTTCTTTTTACCGTAAGGTTCATTGTATAATTATATAATAATGTGTTTTCGTTTAAAGCCGTGCAAAGTTACAATGTTTTCCACGATTAAGCGCTTGTGGGCAGTACTTTTTTTAGGGTGGTTCTAAAAATTACCACCGCCAAGTTCATTCTTTGTTGGGAGAATTGC
>CAVHVH010000049.1:0-14585 GCA_963639385.1 Oscillospiraceae bacterium | reverse complement strand
AATTAGGGCGAGAGTTATGTTAAAAGCCGTTAAATTTGCCAAATATTCGCATTTTACGGTCAAAAATTAGGGTTTTAGACTCCATTCGCATCTGTTGATAACTCAAAAATTACCCCAAAATGGGCTATTTTTGGCCAAAACTTTGCAACTTTTTATCGCAAAAAATGAGTCGAAAATGGATAGTTTTATAACATTCGTTAACTATATTTATGCGCCATTTGTTAAATATTCTAAACGTCCAGAAAAAGTACTTACAAATTGTAAGTACATAGAATCACTCTCTGCCTAAGAGTGGTTTACACCACTTATTAAAAGCCGAAAAAGATTGGCAAGTTTCATTTTTGGCAAGATTGCCGACATATTTGGCGAAAAAGCAGTAACTTTGCAATCACTACAAGATGGTATTAAGAGAAGCTAAAAGATAGCAAAAACGCCATTCTTTGACAACGCAAAACATATGTGTGGTACCCTTTAGAACCACCTATTAATTAATATATTATGCCTGAAATATCCATACGTGGACTAGAAATGCCAGAATCGCCTATCCGCAAGTTGGCGCCATTGGCTGCAGCGGCCAAGGCACGGGGCACCAAAGTCTACCATCTGAACATAGGCCAACCCGACCTGCCCACCCCTCAATGCGGTCTCGATGCACTGAAAAACGTGCACCGACAGATACTTGAATATTCGCCCTCGCAGGGATATCTAAGCTATAGACAAAAACTTACTGGATATTACAAAAAATACGGCATTGACGTTACTGCCGACGACATTATTGTTACATCGGGCGGATCAGAGGCTGTACTCTTTGCCTTTATGAGCACCCTAAACCCTGGCGACGAAATTATAATACCCGAACCCGCCTATGCCAACTACATGGCCTTCGCCGTATCGGCCGGAGCCACCATACGCACTATAGCCACCACTATAGAAGAAGGATTTGCCCTGCCGCGCGTAGAACGGTTTGAAGAGCTCATCAATGAGCATACACGGGGCATTCTTATCTGCAATCCCAACAACCCTACAGGATATTTGTACACCCGCCGCGAGATGCACCAAATACGAGACTTGGTAAAGAAGTACGACCTGTACCTCTTCTCTGACGAGGTGTACCGCGAATACATATACACGGGCTCGCCATACATAAGCGCCATGCATTTGGAGGGTATAGAACAGAACACCATACTCATTGATTCGGTGTCGAAGCGTTATAGCGAATGCGGCATACGCATAGGAGCATTAGTAACCAAGAATCCAGAAGTACGCAAGGCTGTGATGAAATTCTGCCAAGCACGCCTATCACCTCCCCTTATCGGACAGATAGTAGCCGAGGCATCGCTTGATGCACCAGAAGAATATTACCGCAACGTGTACGACGAATACGTAGAGCGACGCAAATGCCTTATCGATGGGTTGAACCGCATTCCCGGTGTCTATTCACCCATACCTATGGGCGCCTTCTATACTGTGGCCAAGCTTCCCGTTGACGACAGCGAAAAGTTCTGCCGTTGGTGCCTTGAAGAATTCAGTTATGAGGGCGAGACGGTTATGATGGCTCCCGCCCAAGGTTTCTATACCACTCCTGGAGCCGGCCGCAATCAAGTACGCATAGCCTATGTCTTGAAGAAAGAAGACCTGGAACGTGCCCTTATAGTATTAAGAAAGGCTCTCGAGGCTTACCCCGGCAGAGAAGACGGCGATGAATAATACACTACCCCACCCTCACAAACAATATATGCAGTCATGAATTTCCCACTCTTTATAGCCTGCAAAATATACAACTACACGGGCGACCGCCTAAAAGTTTCAAAACCCGCTGTACGCATAGCCATCACTGGGGTAGCCATCGGTTTGGCCGTAATGATAGTATCGGTAAGCGTAGTTTTTGGATTCAAGCACACCATACAGGATAAGGTAATAGGATTCGGTGCACATATTCAGGTGGCCGATTTCATGACACTACAGAACCAGGAACAGTACCCTATCCAAATGAACGACTCTATGATGCGCGTTATCCGCACCACCCCCGGAGTGGCCCACGCCCAGCGATACGCCATAAAGCAGGGACTACTGAAAACCGACAAAGACTTCCTGGGAGTAATGTTCAAGGGAGTAGGTCCGGAATACGACACCACATTTCTGCACAACAATCTTGTAGAAGGTAGCATTCCTCGCTTTTCTGACCAGAAAAGCGGAAACCACATACTTATATCACGAAAAATGGCCAACATGCTGCAAGTAAAGTGTGGCGACAAGATATTCGCCTATTTTATAGGCCAACAAGGCGTACGCGCCCGCCGGTTTACCATCGAAGGCATCTACCAAACCAACCTTACCCACTACGACCGTTCCACCTGTTTTACTGACCTTTATACCGCAGTACGCCTTAACGGATGGGAAGCAGACCAAGCATCTGGAGCCGAAGTTACAATAACCGATTTTAACCGTATAGACGAAGTAGAGTCACTATTCACCGACCGTATAAACCGCACCATAGACAACTATGGAGCCACATATTCGTCGAAGACCATACAGGAAATCAACCCGCAGATATTCCAATGGCTAAGTCTGCTAGACCTCAACGTATGGATTATACTGGCACTGATGCTGGTCGTGGCTGGAGTAACCATGGTATCAGGACTGCTTATCATTATATTGGAACGCACCACCATGATAGGCATACTTAAAGCCCTTGGTGCCCGCAACAAAACTATCCGTCACATATTTCTTTGGTTCGCCGTATTCATTATAGGACGCGGACTACTCCTGGGAGATGCCATTGCCATGGCTCTGTTACTGCTACAACGCTATACAGGCATAGTAAAACTCGACCCCACCACCTATTATGTAGATACAGCCCCTGTAGAAATCAACATACCCGTTATCATAGCCCTCAATGTAGCAACCTTGCTGGCAAGCGTCTTTGTACTTATTGCCCCCAGCTTCTTTGTTTCGCATATCCATCCCGCCAAAAGCATGCGGTATGAGTAAGGAAAGATATGGAATAACCACCAATCTAACCGAAAAACCGAAAACAAAAGAAGAAAATATCACGCTTACCACGAAAAATTGCACAAATTGTTTTGTAACGTGCAAATAAGGTATTACCTTTGCACAAAAATTATCCGTATGTGCAATGGACTTGACACCAAGCTTTAACGAATATATAGAAAAGGCTATTGTGGAAAATTGGGATAGAGATGCCCTTACAGACTATAAAGGAACCACTTTACAGTACCACGATGTAGCCAGAAAAATAGAGAAACTACACATTCTCTTTGCCCATAGCGGCATAGAAAAAGGCGACAAGATAGCCCTATGCGGCCGCAACAGTTCTAATTGGGGTGTGGCCTTTTTGGCAGCTATCACCTATGGCGCAGTAGCAGTACCCATACAACACGAATTTACTCCCGACCAGATACACAATATAGTGAACCACAGCGAAGCCAAGCTGTTGTTTGCCGGAGATGTAGTGGCCACACAGATAGATGCCACGCAGATGCCGGCACTTGAGGGTATTCTCTATCTTCCAGACCTCTCGCTCTCCATTTCGCGTTCAGAGAATCTCAGCTATGCCCGAGAGCATCTTAACGAGATGTTCGGCAGTAAATTTCCCAAGTTTTTTCGCCGCGAACATATAGCTTATCATCACGATTCGGCCGAAGAGTTAGCCCTTATTAACTATACCAGCGGCACCACCGGTTTCTCAAAGGGAGTAATGTTACCCTACCGAACACTATGGAGCAATCTTGACAGTCTAAAAGAACTTATGGGAAAACACATCCCTAAGAATAGCAACTGCGTAAGCTTTCTGCCCATGGCCCATATGTATGGCTTGATGGCCGATTTCTTATTCCAATTCTGTATAGGTAGCCATATATTCTTTCTCACCCGCACCCCAAGTCCCTCGTTGGTGGCCGATGCCTTTGCCGAGATACACCCACGCATAATCTGTTCGGTACCATTAGTTATAGAGAAGATTGTACGCAAGAAGATATTCCCCGAATTCCAGACCAGCAAGGTTCGCCTACTGATGAATATGCCTCTGTTGCGCGACAAGGTAAAAGAACGCATCTGCGAAAAGGTTCGCGAGATATTCGGCGGCAATATCTACCAAGTAGTAGTAGGCGGTGCCAGCCTAAACCGAGAAGTCGAAGATTTCTTTGTCAATATAGGTTTCCCTATCACAATTGTCTACGGTACTACTGAAACCGCACCACTAATAACCCTATCAGACTGGCACAACTTTGTACCAGGCTCGTGTGGCATACCCGTTTCGCACATGGAGGTACGTATAGCCAGCAATAATCCAGAAAACGTGCCTGGAGAAATAGTAACCCGCGGACTCAATGTAATGCAGGGGTATTATAAGAACGAACAGATTACACGTTCGGTCATTGACAACGAAGGGTGGTTCCACACTGGCGACCTGGCCACCATGAGTTCAGACGGACACGTATTCATCCGTGGACGTATAAAGAACATGCTACTCGGTGCTAACGGCCAAAATGTATACCCCGAAGAAATAGAAGACAAGCTCAACTCTATGGCTCTTGTCAACGAGAGCCTTGTAATACAACGCGACAACAAGCTCGTGGCACTGGTATATCCAGATATGGACGAAGCACAGAATATGGGATTTAACGAAAAAGACCTACGCGATGTTATGGAACAGAACCGCATTGAACTAAATGCCATTCTACCCAATTTCTGCAAGATTACATCCATACAGCTTCAAGACTCTGAGTTTGAGAAGACTGCCAAGAGAAGTATAAAGAGATACAAATACCAACAATCTATATAATTAAAAATCAAAGAAGCCTTATGATGGAGATTCCTAGCTTCAATGCACTCATAGAAAAAAGCATCATCGACCATTGGGACAACGATGCACTTACCGATTACAAAGGCATAACGCTACAATATCACGATGTAGCGCGAAAGATAGAAAAACTGCATATCCTTTTCGAGAATAGCGGTGTGCAGAAAGGTGACAAGATTGCCCTATGCGGCCGCAACAGTTCGGCTTGGGCCTGCGCTTTTTTGGCCACGCTTACATACGGAGCGGTAGCCGTGCCTATTCTGCACGAATTTACACCAGACCAAATATACAACATTGTAAACCACAGTGATGCTAAACTGCTCTTTGTGGGCGATGTAGTAGCCACCCAGATAGACGCTACCAAGATGCCTGCATTGGAAGGTATTGTATATATTCCAGACTATTCATTGGTACTATCGCGTACAGACAAACTTACCTATGCACGCGAGCATCTCAACGAGATATTCGGACACAAATACCCCAAATATTTCCGCAAAGAGCATGTATCATACTACAAAGAGCAAAGTCCTGACGAGCTGGCACTTATCAATTACACCAGTGGCACTACTGGCTTTTCCAAAGGAGTAATGCTACCCTACCGCTCACTATGGAGCAATGCCGATTTTGCACGCGATGTTATCGGCAAACATCTCAGTGTGGGCGACAAAGTGATAAGCATCCTGCCCATGGCCCACATGTACGGCATGTCGTTCGAATTTATCTTCGAGTTTATATCGGGTTGCCACGTATATTATCTTACCCGTATCCCAAGTCCTGCCATCATAGCACAAGCCTTCTCTGACATACGCCCACGCATCATCATTGCCGTGCCACTCATTATTGAGAAGATTATACGCAAGAAGGTATTCCCCAAACTACAGACCCACAAGATGCGCTTGCTACTCAACATGCCCGTAATAAGCAAAAAGGTAAACGAGAAGATATGCGAGCAGGTAACCGCCGCCTTCGGAGGAAACTTCTACGAGATAATCATTGGCGGAGCTGCCTTCAGCCAGGAAGTTGAAGCGTTCCTGGCAAAGATAGGTTTCAAATATACAGTAGGGTACGGAGCAACAGAGTGCGGACCTATTATCTGCTACTCTGACTACAAGACATTTGCCAAAGGCAGTTGCGGACGTGCTGCCCTACACCAAGAAGTACGCATAGTAAGCAAAGATCCGGAGAATATACCAGGAGAAATACTTACTAAAGGACCCAATGTTCTACTGGGCTATTACAAGAACGAAGAGGCTACCAGCGCCTCGATTGATGCCGACGGATGGTTCCATACTGGGGATTTGGGAACAATGGATGCCCAAGGCAACGTATTTATCAAAGGACGTTCAAAGAACATGCTGCTCGGCTCTAACGGACAGAACATCTATCCTGAAGAGCTTGAAGACCAGTTGTGCTCGATGCCACTTGTAAGCGAATGTGTAGTTATTCAGAAAGGCGACAAGCTTATAGCTCTGTTGCACCCCGACTACGACGAAGCTAACAATATGGGGCTAAAACCAGCAGACATAGAGAACGTAATGGAACAGAACCGCCAAGATTTCAACGCCATGATGCCAGCCTATGCCCGCCTTTCGGCTGTACGCATACAAGAAGAAGAATTCGAGAAAACCCCGAAGAAGAGCATCAAGCGCTATCTATACACAGAATAATAGACCTTTTGACAAAACATAACTGAACCACAGTCCTTCTACGAAGAATAGATTGGATTGTGGCTTTTTTATTTTTACAACCGTAATATAGGGTATTCTACCGTAGCCATCACCGCCATAGAACTATAAGCATAGACTCAAAGCAAGCGAAAAGCAGACGCAAAAAGTTAGACTGGGAACCAACATTTACAGATAAAAAATTGCACAATTAGTTGGAAATGCCTAAATTTGTCGTAAAGAACAAAAACACAGAGATTATGATAGACGTAAAGCAGACTTTAAGCGACGCCGAAGAGCGTATGGAGATGGCCGCAATGTATCTTGAAGAACAGTTGGTACGCATCCGCGCCGGAAGAGCCAACGTAGCTCTCCTTGACGGGGTAAGGGTCAACTCGTACGGTTCGATGGTTCCCCTCAACCAGGTAGCCACTGTTACCGTACCAGACGCACGCACCATAGCCATTCGTCCTTGGGACAAGAAGGCCATTAAGGATATCGAAAAAGGCATTATGGACAGCGATGTAGGCATTACCCCCGAAAACAATGGTGAAGTAGTACGCCTCAACCTACCCCAACCTACAGGCGAACGCCGTCAAGAATTGGTAAAACAATGCAATAAGATAGGCGAACGGGCCAAAGTAGAAGTACGCAATGTACGCGGAGAAATTAAAGAGAAGCTGAAGAAAGCCATAAAAGATGGTTTGTCAGAAGACCTCGAAAAAGACGCTGAAACCGATCTTCAGAAAGTACATGACAAGTATATCAAGAAGATAGACGAACTGCTTGACGCCAAGCAGAAAGAAATAATGACAGTATAGTGAAAGGACTCGTCGTTAAGAACACCGGAAGCTGGTATACCGTGCGCACCGATGATGGTGCCACGGTAGAAAGCAAAATTAAAGGAAACTTCCGGCTGAAAGGTATACGTAGCACCAATCCCGTGGCCGTTGGCGACAGAGTAGAGATAACCCTCAACCAAGAAGATACGGCTTTCATTACCGCCATTGAAGACCGCCGTAACTATATCGTACGCAAATCGCAGAACCTTTCAAAACAAAGCCATATTATAGCTGCTAATGTAGACCAAGCTTTCCTTATAGTCACAACAAAACACCCGCAGACATCCACTACTTTCATAGACCGCTTTTTGGCATCGGCAGAAGCCTATGCAGTTCCTGTTATACTTATATTCAACAAAACCGATTTACTTTCTCCAGAAGACATACATTACCAGCAAATGATGGTAAGCCTCTATGAAGGTATAGGATATGAGTGTAGGCAGATTTCGGCAGCCACTGGCGACGGAGTAGCCAACCTTATGCCGCTACTAAGTAACAAGGTGACTGTTCTCAGCGGTAATAGTGGTGTTGGAAAATCTACCCTCATTAACGGCATAGTTCCCGGAGCACAGTTGCGTACGGCCGAAATTTCAGACGCCCACGATGCGGGGATGCACACCACTACTTTCAGCGAAATGTTACAGTTATCCTGCGGTGGATACATCATAGACACGCCTGGTATACGCGGTTTCGGAACCTTCGATATGGAACCCGAAGAGATAACAAGTTATTTCAAAGAAATATTCCGATTTTCAAAAGATTGCCGGTTCTCTAACTGCACCCATACCCACGAACCCGGCTGTGCCGTACTTGACGCCGTAGAAAATCACTATATCGCCGTATCGCGCTATCAGTCGTATCTTTCTATGCTTAACGATAAAAATGAAGGGAAATACCGTTCTGCCTATTAATTAGTTTACACTACTGGCAAAACGGTATTTCCCTATCTTTTTAAGGGTTGAAAAGGATTACCCTTATCTACACGTCTAATAATATTTCAAACTCTATACGCCTTCGTCTATACCATGGTATAACCAAGCATACAGGGGGTCAATCTAATTTAAGTACTGCCAAGAATGCCTTTTGTGGCACTTCTACATTACCAATCTGTTTCATTCGTTTCTTGCCACGCTTCTGCTTTTCCAACAATTTGCGCTTACGGCTCACGTCACCGCCATAACACTTGGCTGTAACGTCTTTACGAACTTGCTTAACCGTCTCTCGAGCCACTATCTTGGCACCAATGGCCGCCTGAATGGCAATATCAAACTGCTGACGGGGTATCAGCTCTTTGAGTTTCTCACACATTCTACGTCCTAAAGTAACTGCATTGCTCTCGTGGGTAAGCGTAGATAGAGCATCGACAGACTCTCCATTGAGCAGGATATCAAGCTTGGCCAACTTAGACGGCCTAAAACTATCTACATGATAGTCGAACGAAGCATAACCCTTGCTGATAGACTTTAGCTTGTCATAGAAGTCTATCACTATCTCGCCCAAAGGTATCATGAAATGCAGTTCCACACGATTGCCGCTCACATATTCTTGTTTGAGCAGTTCGCCGCGCTTGTCGAGACAAAGTTTCATAATCGGACCGATATAGTTGGCATCGGTAATAATCGTGGCACGTATATACGGCTCTTCTATATGTTCTATCAGCGTCTGTTCGGGCAAACCTGAAGGATTGTGCACCTCCTTGGCGTTCCCGTGCTTGTCGTATACCATATACGACACATTGGGCACGGTTGTAATAACATCCATGTTAAACTCTCGGTCGAGCCGTTCTTGTACTATCTCCATATGTAGCAAACCAAGGAAGCCACATCTAAAACCGAAGCCAAGGGCTACTGACGATTCGGGCATAAAGGTAAGCGAAGCATCGTTGAGTTGGAGTTTTTCCAACGATGTACGCAAATTCTCGTACTCGGCTGGGTCGATAGGATAAACTCCAGCGAACACCATTGGCTTTACCTCTTGAAAGCCTGCAATGGCCTGTTGGCAAGGCATATCTACATGGGTAATGGTATCGCCTACCTTTACCTCTTTGGCGTTCTTTATACCACTTATAATATAGCCTACTTCTCCGGTAGAAAGTTGCTTAGTAGGAATCATATCCATTTTAAGCACACCTACCTCATCGGCCACGTATTCCATACCGGTATTGAAGAATTTTACCTTGTCACCTTTGCGTATCGAGCCGTTCTCTACTTTACAGAGAGTGATAATTCCACGAAACGAATTGAATAGCGAATCGAATATCAGCGCCTGCAACGGAGCTTCGCTATCGCCTGTGGGAGCAGGGATACGCTCAACTACAGCCTCAAGGATTTCGTCGACCCCTTCACCAGTCTTTCCCGATGCACGGATAATCTCTTCGGGCTTACATCCCAACAATTCTACTATTTCGTCTTCTACCTCGTCGGGCATGGCACTCGGCATATCTATCTTGTTGATTACCGGGATAATCTCAAGATTATGTTCGATGGCCATATAGAGGTTCGAAATGGTCTGAGCCTGCACACCCTGAGTGGCATCAACCACCAACAGAGCGCCCTCGCAAGCGGCTATGCTGCGCGAAACTTCGTAAGAGAAGTCTACGTGACCCGGAGTATCTATCAGATTGAGGATGTATTTCTTACCCTCTTTAAGATATTCCATCTGTATAGCATGACTTTTTATGGTGATTCCGCGCTCGCGCTCAAGATCCATATTATCGAGCATCTGGCCCTCTGTAATCTGTATGGTCTGCGTACGCTCCAACAAGCGGTCGGCCAAGGTTGACTTACCATGGTCTATATGGGCGATAATGCAGAAATTGCGTATATTATCCATTATAACAATTCGTGTTGATGATACAAAGATAACGTAAACCGAAGAGAATACAAAATTTTCGTTGTTAATTATGATATTATTAGTAACTTTGCCTACCTATTTATACATTAGTGTTATGAAGAAAGCATTGTTACTGCTTATGGCTATAACCATAGTTGCCTGCCACGAGTCTATTGAAGACAGGGCCGAACGGGAAGCTCGAGAATACACCCGGCGCAACTGCCCCACTCCTACAAAAGACTATGTACGCACTGATAGTATTGTGTTCCACCGCGACACACGCGAGTACATATATTATTGTACCATTACAGACGAGATGGACAATACCGAAGTCATAGACCGAAATCGTAAATTTATCCACGACCGGCTATTACAGTCTATACGACAGTCTACTGACATTATTGCCTATAAGAAGGCCGGATTCATTATCGTATACGAATGCAGGTCTGATAATAATCCAAAACTTATTCTCTATCGCGATAGATTTGAACCCAAGGACTACCGCTAAGTTGCCAATACTATCAACAAAAAGCATAAAAGCGAACAACTGAAATTCAGTGTTCGCTTTTATGCTTTTCTATCT
Source organism: Oscillospiraceae bacterium (assembly GCA_963639385.1). Lineage (GTDB taxonomy): Bacteria > Bacteroidota > Bacteroidia > Bacteroidales > Bacteroidaceae > Prevotella. The sequence goes on along the minus strand of CAVHVH010000049.1, from coordinate 3,842 downwards.
ATATTTACCTGTTAGAAGCCCATTTTTTCTAACGCCTCTGACAACTGGTCCGGACAACTTGTAGCTTTGCCTCCACAAAGTATACCTTGCAAACGTGCCTTAACTTCTTCGGCCTTCATTCCTCGTACAAGCGCACATATTCCTTGCAGATTTCCGTTACAACCTCCTATAAAGTTAATGTCCTGCACACGCCCGTCATCATCAACGTCTATGCTTATCTGTCGGCTGCACGTACCATGGGTAATATAGTCGTAGTGTTTCATTTCCTATTAATCTTCGGCAGGTTTCATGTTGGTATAAACGTTCTGCACATCATCAAATTCCTCGAGCTTCTCCACCATCTTTTCGATAGTTTCACGCTGTTCGGGTGTAACATCCTTTAGGTCGTTGGGAATACGGGTAAACTCAGCACTGGTAATTTCATAACCATTCTGCTCAAGATAGTGCTGTATATCGCCAAAACTCTTAGGATCACCGTAGATAGTTACCTCGCCCTCTTCGTCGTCCTCGTCAAACTCGTCGTCAACACCGAAATCTATCAATTCAAGTATCAAGTCGTCCATATTCATACCTTCTTTCATCTTGAAAGTAAATACGGCCTTGTGGTCGAACAAGAAACTGAGAGAGCCCTGGGTACCCAGGTTGCCGTTATACTTATTGAATACCGAACGCACATCGGCCACGGTACGAGTGGTGTTGTCGGTAAGTGCATCTACGAACACTGCTATTCCATGAGGACCATATCCCTCATAAGGTACTTCCTTGTATTCGCTTTGGTCTTTACCCATCGCGTTCTTTATGGCACGCTCTATATTGTCTTTAGGCATGTTTTCCCGCTTGCAGGTAGCTATGATGGCGCGTAGCGTAGGATTGTTCTCGGCTTCAGGACCACCAGCTTTTACGGCAATGGCAATCTGTTTGCCCAGTTTGGTAAACGTACGGGCCATATGGCCCCATCTCTTCATTTTTGTAGCTTTACGATATTCAAATGCTCTTCCCATTGGGTTTGATTTTTATCGGAGCTCAGCTCCAAGTTTATTTTTTATATTGTTTATCAATTTGTTCATAACGGCATCGATAGCCTTGTCGTTAAGAGTACGACTATCATCCTGTATAATAAAATTCACTGCATAACTCTTCTTGCCGTCAGGCAGGTTCTTTCCCTGGTACACATCGAAAAGTTCTACGCGCTTCAGCAATTTCTTTTCTGTTTGGAAGGCAATCTCTTCTATTTGTGCGAATTTTACATTATTGTCTATGAGTAGTGCCAAATCGCGGCTTACCGCTGGATACTTGGATATTTCCTGATACTCCAGTTTGTTTTTGCGTACGGCCTTCATCAGAGTATTCCAACAGATATCTGCATAATATACGGGGTTGGATATGTCTGTAGCACGCTGTATCTTGTGCGACACGATACCCAATTCTGCAATAACCTTTCCGCCACGGGTCATAACCTTCAGACCGGAAGCAAAGATATTGTTGTCGCTCTGTTCTACCACCATCATATTGCGAGCCAAACCTACACGAGCAAATATATTCTGCACATAGGCGTTAAGCTCATAGAACGAGCTATCTTCATCAGCATGAGCCCACGAACCAGATACACGTTTACCGGTAACCCAAAGTCCCAAATGTTGCTCTTCTGTATAAGCCTTGGTGGGATCTTCGTAACTCCAGCGGTTTTTATCATAGTGGTAACAGTTGCCTACCTCGAAAAATCTCAGATTAGCATTCTTACGGTTGGCATTACGCACTATACTCTCCAGTCCTCCGAAAAGCAGTGTTTGGCGCATTACGCCCAAATCGGCACTCAGAGGGTTAACAACCTTTACCGTTTGTTCCCAAGGATAGGCGTTAAGATCGGCTTGTTCATAATAACTTACCTTGGTAAGCGAGTTATTCATTATCTCGTTGAAACCACAACCTACAAGTTGCTCGCCAATAAGATTCTGCAGGCGATATTCTGCATCCTGCTCTGTTTGTACAGTGAGCGAAGACTTAAGCTGGGTAGGGATTTCTACATTATTGTATCCATAAATACGCAGAATATCCTCTACTACATCACAGGGACGCTGTACGTCGGTACGGTAGGCAGGCACATCGAGGGTAAGTCCTTGAGCATCTTCATCTACCACCTTCATTTCCAAGCTCTCGGCTATCTGGCGTATCATATCATGGCCTATAGCCTTGCCTATCAGCCTATCACAATATTCATAGTCAATACGTACACGCGCATCGGATATTGGAGTGGGGTAAACATCTTTTATCTGCATAGACACCTTACCTCCAGCCAACTGGCAGCATAGGATGGCTGCCTGTTTCAATGCATAGATGGTGCCGTTGGGGTCTACACCTCGCTCAAAACGATATGAGGCATCGGTAGACAATCCATGGCGGCGAGCACTCTTACGTATCCAAGTAGGATGGAAATAGGCACTCTCAAGCACTACATTGGTTGTGGTCTCATAAGTACCCGAACCTTTTCCACCAAAAACTCCGGCTATACACATGGGTTCTTCGGCGTTGCAGATACTTAGATCATGGCTACCCAAGATATGTTCTGCACCGTCAAGGGTAACAAAGGGTGTTCCTTCGGGTTGGGTACGCACTACTATGCGATGTCCCTTTACCATATCGGCATCGAAGCAGTGGAGGGGTTGCCCGTAGGCCATCATCACATAGTTAGTAATGTCTACGATATTGTTAATTGGGCGCAAGCCGATAGTGTTAAGCTTGTCCTTGAGCCACTGCGGGCTCTCCTTTACCTCGCAACCGGTTACACTTACACAGGCGTAACGCTTACAGGCATCTGTATTTTCTATCTCTACATCGATAGGCATCGACTCATTGTCAACCTTGAATTCTTCGCAACTTGGGCGGTGAAGTGATGTAGCATAGCCGTTGCGGCGTAACCAGGCATAAAGGTCGCGGGCCACACCATAGTGCGACAAGGCATCAGAACGGTTGGCAGTGATGTCTACCTCGATAAGCCAGTCGCTCTCTAGATGATAATATTCTGCAGCTGGCTGCCCTACAGGTGCATCGGCTGGAAGTACAATGATTCCGTCGTGACTGGTACCTACGCCTATCTCGTCTTCGGCACATATCATACCGAGCGATTCTATTCCACGCAGTTTACTGCGCTTTATGGTAAATTCCTTGTCTCCGTCGTAAAGCACGCAGCCCAAATCGGCCACTATCACCTTCTGACCTGCAACCACATTAGGCGCACCGCATACTATCTGCTGAGGGGTATCTTTGCCCAAATCTACAGTAGTAACATGCAGATGGTCAGAATTAGGGTGAGACTCGCATGTAAGTACTTCTCCCACATAGAGTCCCTTAAGGCCACCGCGTATAGACTGCACCTCTTCCAAGGCTCCAACTTCTAGACCGGTTGAAGTCAACGCATCGGCTGTTTCTTGCGGAGTAAGGCTAAAGTCTACATATTCCTTCAGCCACTTATAAGAAATATTCATTGTCTGTTATATTTATTTGTATATTGGCTTTGTTATTTTGGCGCAAAAGTAATATTTTTTCATCATTTACGCAATTTTTTTAAGTGTAATATTCATTTTTACATAGCCTTTTTACACCTTATTTATAATCTATAGATAGTAATTCTAAAAATAGGAAGCTATTAGACGCCATGCTCACTATAAGTTCGCAAAAGGTTACAAATTGTAAGCACTCTCCCATGCGCGTTTGGAATATTTAACGTTTGTGTTGAAAATACAGTTAACAAATGTTACAAAAGTGGTGATTTTCTACCCATTTTTTTGCAATAAAAAGTGCGAAAGTTTTGGCCAAAAACAGCCCATTTGGGGGTTATTTTGGAG
>CAVHVH010000048.1:0-14761 GCA_963639385.1 Oscillospiraceae bacterium | reverse complement strand
TGCTCTCGAAAATAATTCCAAAGTCGGCCAAAGCTAATTTATAGAACCACCCATATAACAAAATATTATTTGTAGAATAGCGCATTTATTTAGGACAATATTGGCAAAAATATGGCGCTTTATCATCTTTTAATATTACCTTTGTATGCGATAGACCCAGATTTTCTATTGTCATTGGGCCACGTTGCCTAAATGCGAAACTACTTCTGGTTAACCTAGCATAATTATGCAGAAATCATGACCCTGTCAAGTCAACATAATAACCGTCGTATTGCCAAGAATACACTCGCACTGAGTGCACGTATGTTCTTGACTATACTCGTTGGGGTCTATTCCAGCAGACTTGTACTTAAGGCTTTGGGCGTGGTAGACTATGGCATTTACAATGTGGTAGGTGGGGTTGTTACATTTTTCGTATTTATCAACGCTACATTAACCAATGCCACACAACGCTTCCTCAATTTTTACATGGGCGAAGGCAACAAAGATATGGTTTGCCGGGTATTTTCTACAAGTCGGCGAATCTTTATCTTGCTGGCACTCATCATCTTTGTCTTAGGTGAAACTATTGGAGTTGTCTTTGTCAATTATATCCTTGACATTCCACCCGACAGACTTGCGGCTGCCAATGCGGTATGCCAGTTTACTGTGGCTTCGGCAGTTATCGATGTGCTAAGTCTACCTTACAATGCGCTCATTGTTTCGTACGAACGTATGGTGGTATTTGCCTATATTTCGGTGGCACAGTCATTGGCCGTGCTGGGCGGGGCGTTCTTACTGCAAGTATGGAATGGTGACCGCCTTGTTGCTTATGCTGCGCTATTATGTTTTATACAAATAGCTGTGAGGGTGTACTATGGATACTTTTGCAAGAAGAATTTTGGCACAACAGTAAGCTACCAGCAGATTGAAAAGCCTCTTCTAAAAGAAATGCTGAGTTTCTCGGGATGGTCGTTAACAGGGGCTTTTGCCTACGTTACATACACTCAGGGTATACCCATATTATTCAATCTCTTTTTCGGTCCAGTTATCAATGCAGCCAACGCTCTTGTGCAACAGGTTAATGCTTCACTTTCTACTTTTGGTGCCAATTTCATGATGGCGACCAACCCTCAGATTACAAAATATTATGCCGAAGGCGACAAATGTTCTATGACTCGGCTGGTTTACTATAGTTCCAAGTTATCGGTGGCCATAATGCTTGTTGTATCCCTACCCTTTCTAGTTATGCCTGACTATTTACTCAGCATCTGGTTGGTAGAAGTGCCACGCTGCACATCGGATTTGCTACAGATGATGCTTTGGGCGACATTACTCAATGCATTGTCTGCTCCAGCCAACACAGCCATTCAATCTACTGGTACAGTAAAGAGCTATCAAGCAGCAGAGGCCATAACACTATTACTGGTATTGCCCGCTGTTTTTGTTGCATTAAAGACCAAGCATGCAGCAGAAAGTGCCTATTTGGTACTGGCAGTGTTTTTAGGATTAGTGCAGGCCATTCGCATAGTATTTCTTCACAATAAGTTAGGAGTGCGTTATCGCGATTACATCCAAAAGGTTATAGTAGGGTCGGTATTACTTGTAGTGCTTTCGTATATAGTTGTAAGTGGCCTACACCAGTATGTTGGTGACAACTTGATAGGGCTGGCCATGGTTTTGGTATCTACACTACTTGCTGTCACCGTATTTTTTATGTTGATTTGTATCAACAGACAAGACCGCCGCAAATTGTACGCATGTGCCATTGACAAGTTCAGACATAGAGGGAGGGGCAAACTATGACTAATTTCATAATCATACTCTTTCTCTGCATTTTTGATCAGATACGGATAGAAGTAGTAGGAAGCATGTCTGTGCTCGACATCTTTGTATTGCTCTATTCATGGCTTTATATAATGAAGAATCACGGACTGGGTGTCTTTCGGCGCGATGCTGAGATTATACGACTATCCAAATATTTTATGGCGTTGCTCATAGTCCAGATTGTAAGCGAGCTTATAGTGGAAAATAGTTTACAAAATGCACTTAAGGGTGTTGCTATCACCTTGATGTGTTATATCAAGTTTCTTTTCATTTTGGGATTGTTCTTTAAGAACAGATTCAACATAATTCATTTCTTACTGGGAACACTGATAGCCAATATTCTGTTTTTCAAAACCAATGACTTGTTTGGCTTTGGCGAAATGGATGTTGACTTCCAGAATATAAAGACAGGCGAAGGATTGGCCATGGCGTATTTCAAGTTCAAGATTAGCCCTCTTATCAATAGTGCCGCCATAATACTATCGATATTGACCAGATTCAAAAGTACAAAAGTGTCAATAGCCTTTATCGCTATAGGGGCTATTACTGTGGTGCTGGGCGCACGTAGCAGCGGCCTCATACTGATAGCCAGTGGTGTCATCCCACTACTTCTATACGAACATATAAGATGGAACCGGAAAAAGATTCTACTTGCATGTTTTCTTGTCTTTATAGCCGGCACATATTCGTACAAGATATATATAGACAACGTATTGTCTGGAGCCATCAACAGCGGAAACACCCATATACAGATAGCTAGAATGGATAATCCTTACAATATGCTGGAACTGCTACAAAAAGGCCGTACTGAATCGATGGTGGGCCTTTGCGCCTTTGCTGACTCGCCCTGGTTTGGATGGGGTGCCTGGCCCAAAGACCCTGGCATGCACTACAACTCTATGCTTGTTGATTTGCAGAATAACAAAACTAAAAAGCAGGCTGATAGCGATATAATACCAACCCACTCTGTTATAGTAGGTTATGGCGTATACAATGGAATATTTGCTATGTTTATAGCTATAATAATCATAGCATTTTTTGTAAGGCGCGGCTTCTGGGCTTTACGCTGTCAGAGCATATTTGCGTTTCTACTTACAAGCAACCTCATTGGACTGATATGGGATAGCCTATTCTCCCCTATCTCTTCTATGCGCTTTCAGTTTGTATTATATTTCGCTTGCATCTATTATATCTATAAGATAATGCAATATCCCATACTGGCCCGTAGCTATGGTTACATAAAAGACTACAATTAATTGATAATTAATATGGAAGACATTAAACATATAGCAGGAATTAGGCATATCGATCTATCGCATTATAGCGAAGACAAGCCTCATCGCAAGAAGCAACTATTGTGGAGAGTAGTTAACATGACGCTATTCAGATGGTTGGCATTACCCTGTTTCAATCTGCTACGCATTAAGCTTCTTCGTCTTTTTGGCGCCCAGGTCTCATCTACAGCCAATGTTTATGCGTCGTGTAAGATTTGGGCGCCCTGGAATTTGCAGTTGGGCGATTATAGTTGTCTGGCACCCCATGTAGAAGTCTATAACAAAGACATGGTAAAGATAGCCGACAACGTAGTAATCTCACAGGGAAGTCAGCTATGTACGGCCTCGCACGACATAACCAAGACCACTAACCCGCTGATTACTGCACCTATCAAAATTGAACATTCGGTATGGGTTGCAGCAGGATGCTTTATCGGAAAAGGTACCACTCTTGGCGAAGGAGCCGTTATAGGAGCCCGCGCTTGTGTATTCTCCGATATTGAAGCATGGACTGTGGTTGGCGGCAATCCAGCCCGTTATATAAAAAAACGTATATTAAAAGGCGATTCTTAAGGTCGCCATCATTTTTAACACTATGCAAGATATAACCGTAATCATTCTTACGCTGAACGAGGAGCGACATATTGGCAGGATACTGCAAAACGTGAAGACGTTTGCCCGAAAAGTTTTTGTAGTAGACAGTTTTAGTACAGACCACACCGTAGAACTGGCCACACAGATGGGGGCATCAGTTATACAACACCCGTTTGAAAGTTATGCCCGTCAATTTCAATGGGCGTTAGATAATCTACCTATCTCAACAGAGTGGATACTTAGACTTGACGCCGATGAATATCTTACCGAACAGTTGATAGGCGAGATTGCGCACAAACTGCCTTCTACCCCTTCAGATGTCAATGGTTATACCATGCGCCGTCTTTGCCAATTTATGGGACGTGAAATCAAGCATGGAATAATACCTCTTATACTGCTACGCCTGTTTAGAAATGGTAAAGCAAGAATAGAGGACAAGTTGATGGATGAGCATATTTACCTTACAGAAGGCAAGACGGCCGAACTTAACCATCCTTTCTATGATGCAAGTCTTATGACTCTTAGCGAATGGACCACCAAGCATAACTGGTATGCTACCCGGGAGGCAATAGATCTGCTTAGCCTCGAGTATCAAAAGGGCGCTACTGGTCACACACCTAACATTGGCTCTCATTCTGCCCATGTACGGGCTAAGAAACTTAAGTATGTACGCCTTCCGTTATTTTGGCGTGCCTTTGCGTTTTTTATATACCGTTATTTTTTCCGTTTAGGATTTCTTGATGGTAAAGAAGGATTTCTTTGGCACTTTCTTCAAGGATGGTGGTACCGTACCCTGGCCGATGCCAAGGTATATGAAATAAAGAAACGATACCATGGCGATGCCAATGCCATTATGGAAGAAATAAAGAATTTTTCATTGTCCAAACTTAAATTATAATGGACAGAATGAAAGTTACCATTATAACGGCTTGTTTCAACCGTGTACAAACCATTAAACAAACAATAGAAAGCGTACTCTCTCAAGATTATGCCAATATAGAATATATCGTGGTAGACGGAGGGTCTACCGACGGAACATTAGACATTATAGGCAACTATAGCAACAACTTTGCTCATCTGATAAGCGAACCAGACGGCGGTATGTACGAAGCCATTAACAAGGGACTAAGATTGGCTTCGGGAGATTTAGTAGGTCTACTCCATTCTGACGATGTTTTTTATGATCATTCGGTCATATCCAATGTGGTGGAGATGATTGAACATAGCGATGCAGAGATGCTTTATGGTGATGGATTATTTGTACAGGGCAATAAGGTTATACGAAACTGGATAAGCGGGAGCAACCACAGATGGAAATTGCGTATGGGTTGGCTCCCACTACACCCCACTTGCTATGTTCGCCGTTCTGTTTACACCCGATATGATCTGTACAATGAACGGTACAAGATAGCTGCAGATACTGAATGGCTATTTAGGACAATGTATGTAAAGCGCATCAAGACGGTTTATATGCATCAGTATATTGTAAAGATGCAGATGGGCGGTCTTTCCACGTCCAGTTCACGCCGCCGCATGATGTGGCATGAGGACACTACCATATATAACTCATTCCATCTATCTGGGAGGATTATGAAAATATTGAAAATGATGTGGAAGATTCCCCAATTTATTCCACCAAGTCGCAAAAGATTGGCAGAAAACAAAATACCTTTCAGCACTATAGATTCTGCCGTTCTGCAGCTTGTGCGCAGCAGCTTGTGGAACAATATACAACTGCCTACCACTTATGACGTGGATATGCTGAATAATATTCTTCGCACATCCCGAAAACAAGCCGTTTCAGCCCTTGTAGCCAAAGCTCTATTAGACAACAATGTGCGCACCAACGATGATGGTGCTTTAGAGATTATGACTATACTGGTAAGTCATCAACGGCACGCAGCATCCAAAGATGCTTGCGCTACAATGATTGGCAGCATAATGGAACGGGCACAAATACCCTATTTAGTATTCAAAGGACAAGTAGCCGCACGCTATTATCCACAAGCTAGTCTCCGCAGTACTGGCGACATTGATTTTGCAGTACCTCAAAAATATTATGAACAGGCCAAGCGAACTATAGAAAACTGTTTAGGAGCAACTGTTGTTGACGACAAATTGGACAAGCATGCAGCCTTTACCTATGAGAAGACTCGTTTTGAGATGCACCATCGTGTAGAAACGTTTGGCTGCACCCTCCACCAAGCCCAATTTGACCGTTGGATAGCCGCCGAAATGACATCTCCCCACCTCTTGAAGATAAATGAAACAGAGGTACAAACTCTATCTCCATTAATGGATCTAGTGGTTATATTCAAACATCTTTTCAACCACCTTTTAGTCGAAGGGGTTGGCTTACGCCAAGTCTGCGATTTGGCATTGGCCTTGGACAAAAACAAGGGAAAATATGACGCGTCGATATTGACCATCCGTCTTAAAAAGATAGGATATTACCGCGGCTTTAAGGCACTTGGAGCACTGATGGTTGATTATATGGGATTATCCCCTAAGAGTTTTCCTTTTGTACTCACGCCTCGGGACAGCAAATGGGGGCGCTTGATACTGAAAGAGATTCTCTCTGGCGGAAATTTTGGCAAGTATGGCCGTGAAAGCCATACCCCAGGCTTAGGTAAGAGTATGGAAACCGCATGGATTGCCATGCGACATTGCATAAAATTCATGCCTTTAGCTCCGATAGATATTCTCTGTCTTATTCCTCGGCGTATAGGCATTTCGTTCAAAAAAATGACCAAACCGCAATAGGGTGGTTCTATAAATTAGCGCCCCCTATTTATTCTTAGTATAGTAATACTGTCCTTTTTTCTGCGTTTGCCGCCCAAACTCAATAGCATGAGTAGGACAATGATGATAACACGAGAAACAAGTAAGGCAACGGCCGTTGTGCCGCCATACCGGCATATTCCCCTTTCCGCCGTCAATGTCACCGACAGGACATACCGTTGCACAGTTACCACACAAAATACACCGACTACTATCTACATGAAAACGTTTGTCTGTAATAAGATAGTTAACAAAGAAACTACCTATAGGACCACTGAAGAATGCAGGAACAGGCCCCTTTACAAGAATCCTTTTATGTAACTTGGGCACAATTACTTCCTTAACAAACGCATCCAAATCTGTTGCAGCCTTCTGCTTCTTGGCTTTCTCTTTCTCGGTTGTATCTACATCCATAAAAGGAAGTCCTACATACGATTCGGGCATGACAAGCGTAAGCGCTGAACACAATTCCAAGGCATGCTGCTTCAAATCTGCTTCAAATATCTCTACAGCCTTACCTATACTATCGCCTGCCGTATATATAATATAGGTATATATATTGCCCGGATGCACTATTCTACATCGGGAAAGGAATTGACGCACCAATACCGGCGGACGCCATCCGTGTACAGGGATAACGAACCCCAAACTTTCACCAGCTTCAAGAGCGTACTCCATACTGGTTGACAACTCGTTTGGAATAAAGCGCAACTCATCGTTTAACAACTCGGCTACCCGTGTGGCCGCCCATTTACTATTACCTGTGCTGGAAAAATAAAATATCATGCGGCAAAATTAGGAATAATATAAAAAAACACAAAAAAAAGTAGAGCCTATCTGTAAAACATTTAGTAAATTTGCCCACAAATATACATTGTTTAGAATTTGGCCGTTATGAGCAAATTTGATTTGTCCAATATAAAATATACAGAGATTCCATCTAAGGGAATATTTCGTTTTCTCCGTTTCACAGTAGCCGACAAGACCTATATGGCCAAGGCTCTGAAAGAAGAATTTACCGATAGGCGCCAATATGCCGCTCTGCTTAAGAAAGAATACGAAGCCATGGGCAGGTTACAAAGTCCCTATCTCCCTGCCTATTACGAACTGATAGACGATAGCCCATTTGGTAGATGTATTATAGAAGAATATATTGAAGGGCGCACAATAACAGAATATTTAAATGAACACCACTCTGAGGAAGAACAAGAAGTGGTGGCGCACCAATTGATAGATGCAGTACAGAGTATACATCGCTGCTTTATGGTTCACCGCAACCTCAATCCTGCGAATGTTATTGTTACCAAACCCGACGACCATATAAGGTTGATTGGCTTCCGTCCTTCGTTTGCAGATGAGATACAGGCGCCATTTACATCAACCCGATATTTAGCTCCTGAACAGAAAGACGAAACAGTAGCTGTTGACACTCGTTCTGACATTTACTCACTGGGATTGATACTCAAGCAGATGTCTCTACCCTCCAATTTTGCACCTGTAATAGACAAGTGTTGCAGCCTTGGTCGTACAGACCGATATATGTATGCCGAAGATGTAGCGATAGCCCTTTCTGCCCGTCCTCAGGTTAATATTGCCAAAATATTCAAGTGGTTCGCTTTGGTAATTGTGACCGCCTTGGTAGTTGGCGGTGTTGTATATTTTATCAAAGAAGGTGTCAACATTGGCACTAGTGACACTCCAGAAGAATCTACATCGTATATTTTGGCTGACACCTTAGCAACAGACAGTACTAAAAACGAGACAAAAGTAGATTCTACCACTATATCAGCGACTTCAGGATACAATGTAGACAGTGTTAAGCAGGTTATTGCTGCTCGACTTGAGTACATCTACGGCAGAGCTCTAAAAGACTCTACTTTGAATTACAATCGTTTAAACAAACGGGTAAGCAATTGTTACTATGCCATAATACATAGTCTAGGAAAGGTAACTCCAGAAGAACGCGATGCCATTGACCAATATTTTGCCAAGTATCGCCGCAATAAGGATATACAGTTGAAAGAGAGATAAGCACTCTACCCTTCTGTTGTTAAATATTCGAGCAACGACTTTTTATATTCAGCTGACACATTATAGGGTGACTCTATAAATTACCTATATACATTGGCAATGGTGGCAGTTATATTCATTTGCATTTTTACGTATAGAAAAAATGGTTAGGGTATTTCTATTGATTGGAAATACCCTAACTATACGCTATAAAAGATGTAAAAAAGCCAAGTGCAGCACTTAATAGCCGTTAAGTATGCAAATTTAATTGTTAAATTGAAATAAACTACACTGACAAAATGACAGTTTAACAAACTTTGGGAGTATATTTGCATATGCCTTTATTGAACAAACGGCACAATCTAAAATAAAAAATATAACAAAATAGTAAGTATTTAAAACAAAACGAGTATGAAAACTTATTCTAAGTATCTTTTCGTAGTGTTGAGCATAGTAGCTATAGTTCTTTCTACTGGCTCATTCATCAAAGCTTATGCTACTCCCGCCAATGTAACCGTTGCCGGCCAGCCTGTAGATTTGACTTATGCTGCAGAAAAATCACTACCAGCCGTGGTGCATATCAAATATGTACAAAACTCAAAGGTGCAGACGGTAGAAGTTCCAAGTTCGCCTTTTGACGATTTCTTCGGTGATTTCTTCGGCTTTGGGCAAGGCAACGGTGGAAAGCGCAAACAACAGATTCAAACACCCAAGAAACAAGCAACTGGTTCGGGAGTTATCATATCGTCAGATGGCTATATTGTAACAAACAACCATGTTGTAAGTGGTGCTGATGAACTTACCGTTACACTAAACGACAACCGCGAATTTTCGGCCCGCATTATCGGTACAGATGCTTCTACTGACTTGGCTCTTATCAAGGTGAATGCAAAAGATCTGCCCACATTACCTATCGGAGACTCTGACAAACTGAAAGTGGGAGAATGGGTAATAGCCGTAGGTAACCCATACGGACTTAACAATACCGTAACTGCAGGTATTGTAAGTGCAAAAGCTCGATCGCTCTATGCACAACAAAATGGCGTAGAGAGCTTTATCCAGACTGATGCTGCCATCAACCCAGGTAATTCAGGTGGTGCATTGGTTAACACAAAAGGCGAACTAGTAGGTATAAATGCCATGCTCTATTCGCAGACTGGATCGTTTACAGGCTATGGGTTTGCTATTCCTACAACTATTATGAATAAGGTTGTCAGCGACTTGAAAGAATACGGTACAGTACAACGCGCATATCTTGGCATAACCGGTGGAGATGTGCTCAATCAAATCAATACGCTAAAGGATAGCGGAAAGGATGCCGACTTTGGAACCAATGAAGGCGTTTACGTTTCAAAGGTTGATCCAGACGGAGCCGGTGCAGAAGCCGGACTGGAAGAAGGCGATGTTATCACCAGTATTGATGGAAAAAAAGTGGCAAAGATGGCCGAACTGCAAGAACAGATGGCCAACAAACGTCCTGGCGACAAACTTAGCGTGACATACCTCCACAACAAGAAGAAAGTAACAAAAACCGTTACTCTCAAAAATGCACAGGGCACAACAAAAGTTGTAAAGACAGCCGATCTAGATGTATTAGGCGGTTCGTTCTCTCCTGTCAAAAACGATACAAAAGACCAACTCAATATCAATTATGGTCTAGAAGTAATCAAAGTATCTGACGGTCCGTTAAAGAAGAAAGGTATTGACAAAGGATTTATCATTCTCCAAGCCAACGACACCCCCATTAAGACCATCAGCGACCTTCAAGAAGTTGTGAAGAAGGCATCGACAAGCAAAGATCCTGTACTATATATAAAAGGTATATGGCCATCAGGTAAGAGAGACTATTTTGCCATAGAGGTAAACTAAAGAACAAGTACACATAGATTCGTGAACTACAAATTGGACGTGGCCCATAGGAAAAAACAATGCCTAAGGGTCACGTCCAACGTGTTAAATAATATGGAATGCTTGCATATATAAAGCAAAAACGCTACATTTGCAGAAAATGAGACAACAAACAAATATGAGACAACTTAAAATCAAAAAGTCCATTACAAACCGGGAAAATGCTTCGTTTGAAAGATACCTGCAAGAAATAGGTCGCGAAGAATTGCTTACGGTTGAACAGGAAGTGGAGTTGGCTCAGCGAATCAAGAAGGGCGATAGCAAGGCTTTGGAAAAACTCACCAAAGCCAACTTGAGGTTTGTTGTATCGGTAGCCAAACAATACCAAAATCATGGATTAAGTCTTCAAGATCTTATTAACGAAGGAAACGTTGGCCTCATCAAAGCGGCTGAAAAGTATGATGAGACACGTGGTTTTAAATTCATATCCTACGCAGTATGGTGGATTAGACAAAGCATACAACAAGCAATTGCCGAGAAAAGCAATTTGATTAAAATGCCCATTAATCAGGTTGAAACCCTCAATAAGATTACACATGCTTCAAACAAATTCGAGCAAGAACACGGACGCCGACCGAGTTTGGATGAAATGGCTGAAAATTTGAATATTGAAGAAGACAAAATAGAGGATATTGTCAAAGCTTCAAGGCGACATGTATCAGCAGATGCCCCTATTGGTAGTGGCGAAGGCAATAGTCTTTTTGATGTTATTGCAAGTGACGAAGAGACACAAGCTGACCGCGAATTGGTTACAGAATCATTACGTGAAGAAATCTACAGAATGCTGAATGTGCTGAATGATAGGGAGCGTATCGTTATAACTTCTTTTTTCGGCATTAACCAGGCAGAACAAACAATGGCTGAAATTGCCATAAAATGCAACCTTACACGCGAAAGGGTAAGACAAATAAAAGAAAAGGCTATACGTAAATTAAGAAACAATACTAGAAATAAACTTCTCAAAAGTTATTTAGGGAGATAAATAAAATGAATAAGATTATCACATTTACACTTATCCTAATTTGTGCCATAGTTTCAGTAGACACAAGTGCAGCGAATAAGAAAAGTGACATTTATGCTTTTGGATTCTCAGCCTCGTTTAATGATTCAACCGTATATTTTACAGATATACAGTTAATCCCCAATGCAACAATTGAACACAAGACCCATTTCTTGGAAAACAGGGATCTGTATTCAAAACAATTAAATGAGTATCTTTCTGACAATGGACTACAGACAAGAATTTGCGTAATTATATTTAACGACAAACAAAAAAATGTAGAAAAACAATTTACAAAACTCAGAAAGAAATATACAAAAAACGGACAGTACGACATCAAGTATATTGGAGTTAACGAGTTCCGCTTCAAGACTATCGAGTCTGAAGAAAGCCAACAAACAGGAATTCTAGAGAAGAAAGCAAAGCCAAGCAAAAGAAAACGGGGCAAGCAATAATTCTCAAAAGCAATGAACTACACCGACTACTGGTTTTCGATAGCCGAGCTCACTATTAAGCTCATCTTCAAAGAGGATGGGCTTAATAGTTTATCCTTATTACCTTCTTTCGCGCCATTCAGAATAGGATGTCAGCCTAAAGAGAGCAAACTCTTTGAACTATTGATAGACGACCATATTGCCCCAACAGCAAAGAGCGAACGGGTTCGTATAAAAATAATTGATACCGGCAATGGGAATATAATAGTTGACCAAACCAAGAACGGCTATCAATTTATTATCAAAGACATACACGGCAATAATTGTTGCCTATTGATTACCAACAAAGAATTTACAGTCTGCCAATGTGCACTTAACGGAAACTACGACATGCGTAGCTTTGGCCTAAACAATGCCATAATGATAGTTTTTGCATTTGCAGGTTGCAAGCATAACGCATTGTTGATACACGCCTCTTTGGTTAGACAGAATGGCTATGGGTATGCGTTCATAGCTAAAAGTGGAACAGGGAAAAGTACTCAAGTAAGCATGTGGTTAAAACACATCCCTGGTTGCGACTTAATGAATGACGACAATCCAATCGTTAGAATAATAAATAGTACCCCTTGGGTTTTTGGAAGTCCATGGAGTGGGAAGACGCCTTGTTACCGCAATATAAAAGCTCGTTTAGGAGCTATAACTCAGATTGCCAGAGCCAAGGAGAACTCTGTAGAAAAATTATCACCAATAGACGCTTTGGTTCATTTTATTCCAGCTTGCTCTAGCATAAAATGGGATGAACGTATTTACGATGAAATAATCAGCAATATTACACATATTATAGAAACAACACCCTTTTATATGTTGCACTGCTTACCCAATAAAGAAGCAGCCATAATTTGCAACAAAGCCATTTCAAGAATTTAACGACAACAAATTTTCTTGTAGGGTGGTTCTATAAATTAGCTCTAGTAAACTTGCATACGCATTGTTGGCTACGCTCGGCAAAGTCAAGCAAGCTATTCCATTCTACCATACTTCATCTCATCACCATTCTTGTCGTATTGCTTACGCTTGCCTATTGCTGGTTCTATCAATGTAATCCTGACTACCGCCGTACGCCCAAGCGAACGAGCGACACTGCTCTCAAAGGCATCCATGTGGGCAGGCAAGAAACGCTCACAAATCAATCTAAGACCATGTATCTTCTCTTCATCGTCGTTTACTTTTTCTGCCATTCCAACTGCCGTTGCCGACTTATATTGAATAGTAAATTCACCATCCTTTGGCCCCACTGTTGGAATACAACGTGTCACTGCAGAAAGGAAAACTTGAGGGTGCTCCTTGATGGCATCTAATTTCTTGCCCTCCAAAGCACAATGGAAATACCAATGCACATCGTCGTCGGACGCCAAAGAAAGCGGCAACCCATATGCCTTGCCTTCGGCATCAACAAAACTCACTGTAATATAAGGAGCACGATGCATCACTTGCAATGCCCAATGCTCATCCATCTCTCTTGACTTTTTTCTCATAGTAAAATCTCATTGTTTCTCTATCCATGTCATCAGTACACTAACGGCATAATCTTGTTCTTCTGCAGTCAGTTCACGCCCAGCAGGAATATGATGCCACTTTGCGAAGCATCCTCGGCAACAGCATCCAGTGGCATGTTGCGCCAAGAATACTGGATGTCCACGCATAGGTGTCTGCTTTCCATCGTTTAGTATCACGGCGGGAGCCAACCGCTTCGCCACAAAGTCTTTTGCGTGCTGACGGATAGTGTCTATTCCTTTTGCACGAATATAGTCCCTATCTTTCTGGGTCAGATGAAAACGACTACGAAAGGCAGATTTGGAAAGTCTGTTGAACAGATCTGTAAAGTCGTACTCTTTCTTTACTACATCCGACATCGTTTGTGGTTTCTCTTCAGAGAACAATGATTGCTCTATGTATTCCTGTTTGGCCATTTTCTATTTTTAATCCCATTACGCTTATCCACCAAATGGATCTTGCATTGCGAGTAATTCGGAGCTTACCTTGACAACACTTTGAAGATAATGCACATCGACACCTCAAAACACATCAAGGTGGGAACTATTTGCATCTAATATTTTGGGTCACTTCTTGGTATGTATCTACATCCACATTAGTGATTTCAACTCTATCATCATACTGCAAAAATAGTTATTTCTTTATTAATCAACGGAACTATATGCATATATTTTTAGGGTACTTGCAACCATTTTCCGTAATTTGTATAATTCTATCCGTAATACATCTACCAAACCTTGGTATATTTCTACATAATTTTGCCATTAAATTTCAGCAATATATGAAGAAACTTTTAATTGTACTTATAATGATTATGGCAACAGTAAATCAATCTATGGCCAACAATACGTTGACCCAACGCCAGTTGCATCTTGCCACCTTGGCAAGTCTCGAAGCACAGGGCGACCTTGAACGCCTGGCACCTGCCATCGGCGAGGCACTCGACGGCGGAGTAACCATCAATGAAATCAAGGAGGCTTTCTCCCAGCTCTATGCCTACACGGGCTTTCCTCGTTCGCTCAATGCCTTGGGCACATTGGCAAAAGTATTGGATGCCCGCAAGGCGGAGGGAAAAAAGGACGACGAGGGGAAGGCATGGAAGCGACCAAAGGCTTGGGACGATGCCGAACTGGCCCTGAAGATGGGCACGGAGACGCAGACTAAGTTGAGCGGCAAACCCTTCAACTATGACTTCTGCCCGCAGGACGATTACTATCTGAAATCGCACCTCTTCGGCGACATCTTTGCCAGCGACCAGCTCTCTGCCTCCGACCGCGAGATCGTGACCGTCGCAGCCTTGGCTTCCCTCAAGGGCGTGGCCCCACAGTTGGCCTCCCATCAGAAGGGAGCCGTGCGCATGGGCAACACGCAGGAGCAGGTGGATGAGCTGATGAAATATC
>CAVHVH010000047.1:0-15050 GCA_963639385.1 Oscillospiraceae bacterium | reverse complement strand
TCGTACCTTTGTATACATGAAAGAGCAGGTTACGGACATATTGCAAGTGCTTAATGACCAGATGTCAGAGATGCAATCAATGCGTGAAGTTATTGATGTATTGCATGCGGAGAACATCAACTTGTGCCGTAATACAGAGAGTTTGCAGAAGGAAATACACATGTTGCGCAAACGGTTGGAGAAATATGAAAGTACATGAACGGTTTTTGCCAAACTGCGCTCTCAGTGCAAATTACTTCCCGTTAGTCTGTGGAGAAGCTATGCTAGCTCACCCTTTGTATAAAGCTCGGTGAAATTCAGTGTTTCACTTTTAAAGAGCAATATCTTTTTTCGGTCTTTTTTGTTGTTCTGCGTTACGTTATGCGAAAAAGTAGTTAACTTTGCACTGTAACAAGTAAAGTAACTAAAGTAAAATATGAGAAGTAGAACAGCCAATTGGTTTGAAACCACCGTCCGCTATGAAAAGACCATGGAAGACGGCATGCAGAAAAAAGTAAGCGAACTCTATGTGGTAGATGCACTTAGCTTCGGTGAAGCCGAGGAAGCTATCACCCGAGAAATGTCGGCATATATCAGCGGTGAATTTGAGGTGAAGAACATTAACCCTGCTGCTTATGGAGAGGTATTCTTCAGTGAAAACGCCAACGATGACCGCTGGTACAAAACAAAACTACAGTTTATTACTATCGATGAGAAAACAGAAAAGGAGAAACGCTCGAGCGTAACTTATTTAGTACAAGCAGCAACCATCAATAGTGCCATCAAGAACATAGACGAGGTGATGGGCGGTACCATGATAGACTATGTTATAGCCAATATCAGCGAGACGCGTATCATGGACGTGTTTGAACATAAGGCTTCGGTCAAGCAAGAGCACGACGACAAACCTGAATACGAGGAGGAAAAATGACAGAGGCAGATGTGGCAGCCAACCTGCAGGCCGTAAAGGCTCGGTTGCCCCAGGGAGTATCGCTTACGGCGGTCAGCAAGTATCATCCGGAAGCGTATATCACTGCGGCCTATAATGCTGGGCAACGCATATTCGGCGAGAGCCACGAACAGGAACTCGCCCGTAAGGCTAACGTGTTGTCTAAAGATATAGAGTGGCACTTTATAGGCCATCTGCAGACTAACAAGGTAAAATACATTGCACCCTATATTAGCATGATAGAGTCTGTTGACTCTCTTAAGTTGTTGCGCGAGATAGATAAACAAGGTATGCGTTGCAACCGATGTATCCGTGTATTGTTAGAGTTGCATATTGCAGAAGAGACAACCAAGTATGGGCTTAGCCTCGACGAATGCCGGGCATTGCTTGACGATGGCGAATGGCGGAAATTGCAGCATGTAGAGATATGCGGAGTTATGATGATGGCTTCGTTTACCGCCGACTTTAGGCAGATATCGCAAGAGATGGACACGGCATATAATTTTTTTAATGAGGTAAAAAACAAGTACTTCGCTGATAAACCGTCATTCTGCTGCCGGTCGTGGGGAATGAGTGGCGATTATGCTATAGCCGTAGAACACGGCTCGAATATGGTGCGTATAGGAACAGCTATCTTTGGCGAACGAGTATATTGATAGCAAGATATGTTATAAAAGTACAGCCCAGTATGCTAAGCGTGCTGGGCTGTATATGTGAGGGGGACGACCTTAATTTTTATGAATGCTTATTTCTTCAGTGCAGCGGTGCGTACACGGCTTAGAGTCTCGGGAGTCATCTGTAGATAACTGGCGATATAAGTTAGTGGAGCACGGAGTATAACTTGAGGCATAATCTTGCAAAGCTTCTGATAGCGGTCTTGAGATGTTTCGAAACGAACCAAATCAGCGTGTATCTGCGATTTAATAAGGCTCTCTTCCAATATTTTTCGATAAAGTATCTGAATATTTACATTGTGCAATGCAACCTCTTCCAATCGGGCCTTGGGCATGGCAACTACCCATGTAGGTTCAAGTGCTTCTATCTGTAGGTGGGTGGATTCCTCTTTGAATAGACTTTCTATACACATTACTATATTACCTTCTACAGCGATATGTTCAGTAAGCTCCTTGCCGTTTTTGAAATAGAACTGACGTGTCATACCTTTAGTAACGTACAAAATTTCTTTGCATACATCGCCTTCAGACAATATCATCTGTCCTTTAAGATACTTGCGGGGAATAAGGATACTTTCAAGAATGTCCAGCTCTCCGTGAGTCATAGTACTGTATTTTCGCGCTAATTCGCGCGCCACGTCACGTGTAGAATTAAACTTTTCCATAGTTAAGGAGTTAACTTAATAGTTTATGTTGCGTAGAAGATTTTCATTATAGCCAATGGCATTGAATTTTTACGCTTGCAAATTTTGCAGTATTCAAAGCGTGTAATTTTTCAGTGTAGATTCTATTGATAGATGCAAAGATAACAAGAATATTCAAAAAACATTGTATTTTAATATATTTTTTTCTTTTTCGGGTATTTTTATTAAAGGGTGGTTCTAAAAATTAGCTTTACCTGATTTTTAGAACCACCCTTTAATAAAAGCGGAGTTGATTTAGAATATTATTTAATTACTCTCCAATGTATCTTCTTGCTTCGGTCGCGTAGGGCAAAGACCCTAATGAGACACCCTATCGAAGTTGCAAGAATAATGCCGATAGAGCTATATATAATCACTATTCCACCCAAAGTCCAGTTCGGTACATAGCTTTCTATGCTCATACCAATAGTTGTAGAGGCCAACATCACCGCTATTATGCGTGTATATATAACCATCACGGCCAGCTGGGCTGATGTGGTAATATTTATGGGCATTTTGACCTTTTCTAAAGGGTGGTAAGCTGCGTTGAGCAGATGGATGCACAAAACGGTGTCAATGCTGGTGAAGAGTATGGTGCGTGAAAATTCGCCACCGGTAATATTGATTATCCATGTGGCTAGCAGAATTATGGCCGTTACAACTTCGAATGCAGTGCCCCCAAGTGTGCGGTATACATGGAGTATAGGTTTGTTGTCTTGCTCATTCATAGTTCTTGCTCTTTGTCGCATTCCAGCACTTTGTCAATACTTTGTTTTGGTAGCCTTCTTGCTTTGCGTAGGGCCTCAGTTACTATCCATTGCAGTTGCCCGTTGGTGCTGCGGAATTCATCGGCGGCCCACTTCTCGACAGCGCTCATGGTAGCGCTGTCAAGTCGCAGAACAAATGGCTTTGTTTTCTCTTTTGTCATAATAGATTATTACATGTTCAGAGTTCCGGTATTGACTACGGGCTGAGCAGTGTCGTCACCGCAAAGTACTACCATAAGGTTGCTAATCATAGCGGCTTTCTTGTCGTCATCCAGTTCAACCACGTTACCTTCAGCCAATTTGTCAAGAGCCATCTTTACCATGCTTACAGCACCTTCTACTATCTTTTCGCGGGCGGCAATAATGGCGTCGGCCTGCTGGCGACGCAACATTACGGCTGCTATCTCTGGTGCGTAAGCCAGGTAGTTTATGCGCGCCTCTACAACTTCTATACCAGCCATGGTAAGCCGCTCTTCAAGTTCGCCCTTGAGAACTTCATTTATCTCGTCGCCACCGCTACGTAGTGTTAGTTCGTCGTTGCTGCTGGTATTGTCGTAAGCATACTGTCCGGCCATCTGTCTAAGGGCGGCGTCACCCTGTATTTTTACAAAGTTTTCAAAGGCTTTCATTATGCTGTTTACATTCACTCCTACAGAAGCACTGTTGTTGGCCATTGTCTGTGCGTCGATTTCGAACATGGCCTTGTATGTATCCTTTAATTTCCATACCAGTACCATACCAATCATTATGGGGTTACCCTGTTTGTCGTTGACCTTAATAGGTTGGGCATCGATGTTGCGGGCACGTAGCGATAGTTTTTTTGCAATGTAGAATGGGTTGACCCATGAAAAGCCCACCTTTTTAAAAGTACCTTTGTATTTGCCAAAAAGCATCATTACGCGTGCCTCGTTGGGCTCAATCATAACAAATCCACAGAGGCCAAGTACTGCGGCAACTAGCAGAACGCATCCTATGGCTATCATCCATATTGTTTCGTACTCAAAGCCGAAAGCTACAAGCAGTCCAGCTATCACAACGTCTATCAAAATGGCAGACAACATTACAAAACCGTTAAGGGTACATCCCTTGAATTCAAATTCTTGATTTTTCATAGTCATAATAGTTTAATAATAATTTGTAAATGATATTACTTTGATATTGCAAAGGTAGTCTTAGTTTTACATATCTCCAAATATTTTTCAAATTATTTTTTATTTTTTTTCAAGAATGCAAATTTGGGTTGTTTGCATAGATATTATGGTGTCAGTATAGTTATTATATTGTGCTTAGGTGCGTACCATAATTAAATAAGGTAAAAAACCAATGTGTTTTCGTTTTTTTTGAGTAATTTTGCAAAACAAATGTGTATAGGTTTCCGTTAATGGAGAGCGAGTGAACGTAAAGAGGCGGAGCCTTGTATTTTTTAGAATAAATAAAAACTATATATATGAACGTACTAGAACTTAGCGAACAGGAAATAATTCGCCGTCAATGTCTTGAAGAGTTGCGGAATATGGGTATCAATCCTTATCCAGCCGATGAATTTCCGGTAAATGCTTATTCTGTTGATATTCGTGACAACTTTGTAGATGGAGAAAACCGTGAAGTTGTTATCGCTGGTAGACTTATGGGTCGGCGTGTGATGGGTAAGGCAAGTTTTGCCGAGCTACAGGATTCAAAGGGTCGTATGCAAGTGTATATCACCCGTGATGATATATGTCCAGGAGAAGACAAAGACTTATACAACAAGGTGTTCAAGAAACTTATGGATATTGGCGACTTTGTGGGCGTGAAAGGTTTTGTGTTCCGTACGCAGACAGGAGAGATAAGCGTGCATGCTAAAGAATTAACTCTGTTGAGCAAAAGTCTTAAACCGCTACCTATCGTGAAATATAAGGATGGTGTGGCTTACGATAAGTTTGACGATCCCGAGTTGCGCTATCGTCAGCGTTATGTAGATCTTGTGGTCAACGAAGGTGTAAAAGATACATTCCTTAAACGCGCAACCGTGTTGCGTACCATGCGTCGTTTCTTTGACGAAGCGGGTTATACAGAAGTAGAAACTCCTACGTTGCAGAGTATTGCCGGTGGAGCCAGTGCCCGTCCGTTTATAACCCATTTCAATGCACTTAATATAGATATGTATATGCGTATTGCCACAGAGCTTTACCTAAAGCGTCTTATCGTGGGTGGCTTCGAAGGTGTATACGAGATAGGAAAGAACTTCCGTAACGAAGGTATGGATCGTTTCCATAATCCAGAGTTTACTTGTATGGAACTCTATGTGCAGTATAAGGATTACAATTGGATGATGTCGTTTACCGAACAGTTACTCGAAACAATTTGTGTTGCCGTAAACGGCAAGCCTGAAGTGCAGATGGGTGAAAAGGTAATTAGTTTCAAGGCTCCCTTCCGTAGACTTCCCATTCTTGATGCGATCAAAGAGAAAACGGGCTACGACCTTTATGGCAAGACCGAAGAAGAAATACGCCATATTGCCGTAGACGAATTGAAGATGGAAACTATTGATGAAAGCTTTGGAAAAGGCAAACTGATAGACGAGATCTTTGGTGAATTCTGCGAAGGAACTTATATACAGCCCACCTTTATCATTGACTATCCGGTAGAAATGAGTCCGCTTACAAAAATGCACCGTAGCAAACCCGGACTTACCGAGCGTTTTGAATTGATGGTCAATGGCAAGGAACTGGCTAATGCCTATTCGGAACTTAATGACCCCATAGACCAGGAAGAAAGATTCAAGGAACAGATGAAACTTGCTGATAAGGGCGATGATGAAGCGATGATTATTGATCAAGACTTCTTGCGTGCTCTACAGTACGGTATGCCTCCTACTAGTGGTATAGGTATAGGTATTGACCGCTTGGTAATGCTTATGACTGGTAAGGAATATATTCAAGAAGTAATGTTGTTCCCTCAAATGAAGCCCGAGGCAAAAATTCCTCAGAATAGCATAAAGGAATGGGCTGCTATCGGTGTGCCTGAAGACGAGGTGTATGTACTGCGCAAGGCTGGCTTTAATCTTATCTCTGATATACAAGACCAGAAAGCACAGGGATTACAGCAGAAGTTGGGCGAAATTCATAAAAAATACAAACTTGAGTTTGAAAAACCTTCTGTAGAAGTCATCCAGCAATGGATAGACAAAGCCAAAGTCTGATAAAATATTCTTGTATATCCCAAAGCAAGTTGTATGTTTAGTGTAGGGAAAATAGCTATCATCGGTGGTGGCTCGTGGGCCACGGCAATAGCCAAGATAGTGATAGGCCACACCCATCATATAGGATGGTATATGCGCCGTGACGACCGCATTGAAGACTTCAAGCGGGTAGGGCACAACCCCGCTTATCTAACAAGCGTACACTTCAATGTGGATGAGATCTTCTTTTCTTCAGATATTAATAAGATAGTGGAAGCTTACGATACATTGGTTTTCGTTACTCCTTCGCCCTATCTTAAGAGTCATCTGAAGAAACTGAAGACACGCATTAGGGATAAATTTATCATCACGGCCATTAAAGGCATTGTGCCTGAAGAGAATTTGGTGTGTTCAGAATATTTTCATAGAATATATGATGTGCCTTACGACAATCTTGCGGTTATAGGTGGACCGTCGCATGCCGAAGAAGTGGCCTTGCAGCGGTTGTCTTATCTTACTGTGGGTTGTGCCAACCAGGAAAAGGCCCAAGCCTTTACCCAAGTACTCTCGTCAGAATTTATTAAGACAAAGATAGCTTCGGATGTACTTGGCATAGAGTATTCGTCAGTGTTGAAAAACGTATATGCTATTGCCGCTGGAATATGCTCAGGTCTGAAGTATGGCGACAATTTTCAGGCAGTGCTTATATCCAATGCTGTGCAGGAAATGAACAGGTTTATGACCGCCATAAACCCTATAGACCGCAATGTTTATGACAGCGTGTATCTTGGTGATTTGCTGGTTACGGGTTATTCTAATTTTTCGCGTAATCGTACCTTTGGCACAATGATAGGCAAAGGTTATAGCGTGAAGAGTGCACAGATTGAGATGGAGATGATTGCCGAAGGATTTTTCGGTACAAAGTGTATGAAAGAAATCAATAGGCATATGCATGTCAATATGCCCATTCTTGATGCTGTGTACAATATATTGTACGAACGCATAAATCCGCAAATAGAAATCAAATTATTAACAGACAGTTTTAGATAAACTAAAAATGAAAAGCATTTCTTTAGACTTTACCAAAGCCGTTACCTTTCTTGGCGAAGGTGTGGTTGAGGCGTATGAACCCAAAGCAAAAGCTGCTCTGGAGGCACTGGAGAACAATACCTGCCCCGGCAACGATTTTTTAGGATGGCTCCATTTGCCATCAAGTATTACTCCAAAATTTCTTGACGAAGTGCAGGCTGTTGCCAATACACTCAGAGAGAAATGCGAGGTGGTTGTAGTGGCCGGTATTGGTGGTAGTTATCTTGGTGCCCGTGCCGTTATCGAAGCCTTGGGCAACTCGTTTGCTTGGCTTATTCAGAACAAGAAAAACCCTATGATTCTCTTTGCCGGTAATAATATAGGTGAAGATTATCTGGCCGAACTTACCGATTATCTTAAGGGTAAGCGTTTTGGTGTGATTAATATATCTAAGTCGGGAACAACAACAGAAACCGCCCTTACTTTCCGTTTGCTTAAGAAGCAATGCGAGGCGCAGATGGGTAAAGAAGTTGCCCGTGAAGTGATAGTGGCCGTTACCGATGCAAAGCGTGGTGCAGCTCGTACTTGTGCAGACAAGGAAGGCTACAAGAGCTTTGTGATACCCGACAATGTCGGCGGCCGTTTCTCGGTACTTACTCCAGTGGGATTGCTTCCTATTGCTTGTGCCGGTTTTGACATCAAGGCTTTGGTGGCAGGTGCTTCAGATATGGAAAAGGCTACAGGTGTAAATGTGCCTTACGCAGAGAATATCGCAGCCCAATATGCTGCAGTGCGCAACGCTCTCTATAACGAGGGTGGAAAGAAAATTGAGATTATGGTCAATTATCAACCCAAGTTACACTTTGTTGCCGAATGGTGGAAACAACTATATGGAGAGAGCGAGGGTAAAGAGGGTAAGGGAATCTTCCCTGCTTCTTGCGATTTTACAACAGATCTGCACTCAATGGGACAGTGGATTCAAGAGGGCGAACGTTCTATCTATGAGACGGTAATCTCGATAGAAACTCCTAATCGCGAACTTGATTTCCCTAGTGATGAAGAAAATTTGGATGGACTCAATTTCCTTGCTGGAAAGCGTGTAGACGAAGTTAACAAAATGGCCGAACTTGGAACTCGTTTGGCCCATGTTGACGGCGGTGTACCCAATATCCGCATAAGTGTGCCCGCACTTAATGAGTATTATATTGGTCAGCTTATCTATTTCTTTGAGATTGGCTGTGGTATAAGTGGTAACATCCTTGGTGTAAACCCCTTCAACCAACCTGGTGTAGAGGCTTATAAGAAGAATATGTTTGCACTGCTTAACAAACCTGGATACGAGGCCGAAAGCAAAGCTATCCAGGAACGTCTGCAGAATGAGAAATAATTTGCCTTTGGGCTATAACAAGAGGGAGAGAGTATTCTTTCCCTCTTTATTATTATAAGTATGTACGAGAAAGAAATTAATGAGTACTTAGATAGTATGGTTGACCGCCAGTTGTTGAAAGACAAAAGCGATTGGCAGGGGTTCCGTTGTGTGCTTTTTGATATGGATGGCATACTCTATAATTCAATGCCCAACCATGCTGTGGCATGGCAACAGGCTATGGGCGCAAGCGGTTTTAAGTTTACGGCAGAAGACTCGTATGCAACAGAAGGCATGAAAGGTGTAGATACTATACGTATATATGCCGAACGGCAGACGGGAAGGCGGTTGACCGAGGCAGAGGCCCAAGCTATCTATGATGAAAAGGCCCGTATATTCCATGAAATGCCTGAGGCAGAGATTTTTGAAGGCGTGTTGGACCTAATGACACAGATTCGTCGCTCGGGTATGGTGATATGTGTGGTGACAGGGAGCGGGCAAAAGCCGCTCATTCAGCGTCTTATACGCGATTTTGGTGATTTTATAGACCAACATCACATAGTGTCGGCATACAATGTAGCCCATGGAAAGCCTGCACCAGATCCTTATCTTAAAGGACTCGAACTGGCCGGCGGGATGAAACCTTGGGAAGGAATAGTGGTAGAGAATGCACCGATGGGAGTAAGGGCGGGTGTCGCTGCTAATGTGTTTACGATAGGAATCAATAGCGGACCGTTGCCAGACGAGGCACTAGAAACAGAAGGTGCTAATGTTATATTGCCTAGTATTCGTTGCTTGGCAGACAAGTGGCAAAAGTTTATTGCTTGTAAAAAAGAACAAAACTAACGGATAATGCCCACATTGCTCTTTTGTCCACTTACATTTTGCTCTCGAAATAATTCAGTATTGTAGTATAAGAGAGTAGGGGCGAGATTGCTTGTCTTTGCAGAGCGTTAGCCAACAATGCGTATGCAAGTCGATTAATCCTAATTTATGGACGTCACCCTTATGTCAAAATATTTTTAAATTTCGGGGTGATGGGTTAAATCATCTTAACAATGTGCAGTAAAGAATGGTAATATACTATCTTTGCATATAGTTTTTAAGTTTTTAATTAATACCAAACTGATTATGAAGAAAGTATTTTTATTGGCAAGTGTTATCGCACTGACTGCATTTGCTAGTTGCGGGAATAAGCAGAACGCCGCTACTACAACTTCTGCAGATAGCGTAGAGGTTGCTACTCCTGCCGAAGATGATGTTGTAAGCACTCTCGATGCTCAACTCCAGAGTAAAGACCCCAAAGCCCTGCAGGAAACTATTACTACAATTACACAGAAATATGCCGAATTGGCAAAAGAGGGTAAGCTAGAAGAAGCCAAGGCTTATGCAGCAAAAGCTCAGGCATATCTGAAAGAGCATGCCTCTGAAGTTACTGCTGTTGCCGGTGAAAATAGCGAAGTGAGCAAATTGGTTAATACTGTGGCCAATCTTCCTACCTCTGCCCAAACTACAGCAGAAGAAGCCGTTAAGGCAGTAGAAACCACAGCTAAGAGTGCAGTAGAGACAGTAAAGGCAGGTGCAGCTTCAGAAGTTGAAGCAGTCAAGACTGATGCCCAAAACAAGGTTGAGGCAGTCAAGACCGATACAAAGAACAAGGCTAACGAAGCTGCAGCCAAAGTGAATTCAAAGATTAACGAAAAGACCACAGAGGCTAACAAGAAAGCCAATGATGCCGTTAACAAGGCAGCATCTAAGGCATTGAAGGGCCTTGGTTTGTAAAATATTTGAAATATTGTAAAAGGCGGTAATGCGAACCCCGTATATACCGCCTTTTGTTTATTATAATTCTGATATTGATGCTTATTATGTGTCGTCGTTTCTTTTTCTTGCTTTTGTGCTTAGTTTCATTGTTAGGATATGCCCAAAAGAGAGTGGTAATTTATGACCTTGAAACCAAGGTACCTATCCGTCAGGTTCGTGTAAGGGTTGATCGTGCGCGTACTTTCACCACGCCTTATACAGGGCAACTCTCTCTGCCAGAAAAGTTCGACACAATCATGGTAATTCATCCTAAATATCTAACCATGTCGCTGAGTTTCAAAGAGGTAGGCGATTCTATCGGTTTGATACCCCGTACCCATACTTTGGGCGAAGTTGAGGTTGTAGGTGAAGACCTTTCGAAGAGGTTGAATGACAATTTGAAACACTGGGGAGTTATTGATCCTACAGAACTCCAATTGGCAAATCCCAAAAGTAGTGTAGCTGATTTTGATTTCTTTAGTGTATTCGACTTTAAGGAAAAGGCTCGTCAGCGTCGTCAGCGTAAGGTGAAGAAAGCCTTGGGCGAACTGGACGAAAAAGACCCTATAAAGCGTGCATACGAGGAAATGGAAAAAAAGAAGGAAGCTGAAGAACCTAAAAAGTGATTTCTCCTGAACCATAACACCTATGGTGCTCGTGGTCGTATACAACGCAGAACTGCCCAGGTGCCACGCCATGTATTTTTTCTTCTGAAAATATGGTGTAGCTTCCATCTCCACATGGGTGGATAGTGGCATGATGATAATCAGCGGTGTGCCTTATTTTGAAGGTTATATAAGCTTCGCTTTTGTCAAATTCGGCAGTGAGAAAGTGAAAGTCGTGTATCTTGAATTCTTTTTTGTAGGCTGTTTCCGGGTCGTAGCCATGGCTTACATACAGGATGTTCTGCTTTACATCTTTCTTGATTACAAACCAAGGGCCACCACCCAGGCCAAGTCCTTTGCGTTGTCCGATGGTATGAAACCATAGTCCGCGGTGACTGCCTATACACCATCCTGTTTCCCATTCAATAATATCTCCAGGTTGTTCGCCTAAATAGCGGCGTATGTATTCGTTGTAGTCTATCTGTCCAAGGAAGCATATGCCTTGGCTATCGCGTCGATGTGCGTTTACTAGGTGTTCGCGCTCTGCTATCTGCCTTACCTCGTCTTTCTCATAATGTCCGATGGGGAAGATAGCTTTGCGTAACTGCCAATCATAAATTTGAGCTAAGAAGTCGGTCTGGTCTTTTACTGGGTCCGGACTGGTACAGA
The DNA here is from genome assembly GCA_963639385.1 of Oscillospiraceae bacterium. Lineage (GTDB taxonomy): Bacteria > Bacteroidota > Bacteroidia > Bacteroidales > Bacteroidaceae > Prevotella. The sequence goes on along the minus strand of CAVHVH010000047.1, from coordinate 3,366 downwards.
GCCATTTCTTACCATCTATTATTTCGGTCTGCGCATAATGGCCTGTAGCTATAAGATCGTAGTTGTGTCCTGCTTTCTCGTCAAAGGCTCCAAACTTTATGAGTCTGTTGCACATCACATCGGGATTGGGTGTATATCCTGCTTTTACTTTCTCCATAGTGTATCGAGTTACCTTGTCCCAATATTCGCGATGGCAGTCTATTACTTCCAGTTTACAGCCGTATCTTGCAGCTACGGCTGTAGCCATTTCTAGATCTTCTTCAGACGAACAATCCCATTCTTCTTGTTCTTCTGGACCTATTTTAATGTAGAAACAATCAGGGGTTAGTCCCATTCGGGCCAGTTCGTATACCACTACCGAACTATCTACACCGCCCGAGAGAAGAACGGCTATTCGTTTGTCTTTTATTTCGCTCATTTCAATCATATTGCAAAGTTAGTGTAAGGCCAAGACAATGCAAAGAAAAAGGCCATGTTTTTTGCAGGCGTTATATTAGGTATTTTGATAGAGTGGTGGTTCTATCGCAGAAATCGCAACTGGCGGAACTTAATGTTAAAATGTAGTGCCGACCGAAAATAATGACTGGCAGAGCGTAGCGTTTTAGCTTTTTTGTATTACTTTTGCATAAAACGAAAGATTAATACATTATTATATAATATGAAACCAACATTATTACTTCTTGCGGCTGGAATGGGAAGCCGCTATGGTGGACTTAAACAGCTCGACGGGCTGGGTCCTAATGGTGAAACTATTATGGACTATTCTATCTACGATGCTATCCAGGCCGGTTTTGGCAAGATTGTTTTTGTGATACGCAAAGATTTTGAGCAGGATTTCCGTGACAAGGTGTTGTCCAAGTATGAAGGGCATATACCTGCAGAGGTTTGCTTCCAGTCTATCGATGCCCTGCCTGAAGGATTTTCTGTGCCAGAAGGACGACAGAAGCCATGGGGTACCAATCATGCCGTACTCATGGCTAAGGATATTATCAAAGAACCTTTCTGTGTTATCAATTGTGATGACTTCTATAATCGCGATGCTTTTATGGTAGTGGGCAAATTCTTGTCCAATCTGCCAGAGGGTGCCAAAAACGATTATGCTATGGTAGGATTCCGTGTGGGCAATACGTTGAGTGATAATGGAACTGTGGCACGTGGCATCTGCTCAAAGGATGCTGAAGGACATCTTACTACAGTGGTTGAACGTACAGAGATAATGCGTGTTGACGGGCCTGTGTGCTACAAAGACGAACAAGGACAATGGGTGGCAGTCGATGACAATACGCCTGTAAGTATGAATATGTGGGGCTTTACTCCAGATTATTTTGAGTATAGCGAAGCATATTTCAAGGAGTTCTTAAACGATAAGAAAAATATGGAAAATCTTAAGGCAGAGTTCTTTATTCCATTGATGGTTAATAAACTTATTAATGAAAAAACGGCTACTGTCAAGGTGCTGGATACTACAAGTAAGTGGTTTGGTGTTACCTATGCTGCCGATCGTGAAAGCGTAGTGGCCCGTATTCAAAGCCTTATAGATGAGGGCGTATATCCTGCCCGCCTATTCTAAGATATTCTTTTTCGGGTGTAGTGCTTTTTTTGATGTGCTACATCTGTTATATCAACACTATCTGCAAGCGTATTTCCTAGCTTAAAGCTGTGGAGAAAGGCATAGCGGATAGTGTTTTTTATAAGGTGTCTAAAAATACTAACTGATTGTTGATAGGTATAATAGGACACACAAAGGTAAAGATAGGGCGAATTGTGATGCCTTGGTGACAAAATAAAAGAATTTGTTTTGTATTTAACTCAGCTTGCACTACCTTTGCACGATATATGGAACTAAATCTTCTTACAGCGGCCGAGGCAGACAAACTGAATAGACTTGTCGATGAAGCTAAGCTGATAATAATAACTTGCCATAAATCGCCCGATGGAGATGCTATGGGAGCAAGTTTGGCATGGGCCGATTATCTCTCTACCCAGCGTAGCAAGAAGGTTACGGTGGTGGTGCCAGATGCCTATCCCGATTTTCTTCGTTGGCTACCTGGAACAGAGCGGGTGGTACGTTATGATAGGCATAAAGAGCAAGTAGAAACCTTGTTTAATATGGCCGATTTGGTGTTTTGTGTAGATTTCAACGCCATGACTCGGGTTGATGATATGGAGCCAGTTCTTTCACAGTCTGCTGGGCGTAAAGTTTTGATAGACCACCATCTTGACCCAGATACAGAGGGGATTGAGCTGGTGGTGTCGCATCCAGAACTGAGCAGCGCATCAGAGTTGGTATTTCGCATAGTATGGCAATTGGACGGCTTTGAACAGATGAGCCATCGTTGTGCTACTCAGATTTACTGCGGAATGATGACCGATACGGGTGGTTTTACTTACAATTCGGTTCGCCCGGATATATATTATATAATAGGTAAACTGTTAACCAAGGGAGTAGACAAAGATCGCATCTACCGCAATGTATATAACAATTATAGTTGCTGGGCGCTTAGGTTGCGCGGTTATATTATTGCGCAGAAACTCAATTATTTTGAAGATTGGCATGCTTCTTATTTCACGATCACCCGTAGCGATATGGCCCGTTTCCATTTTGTCAAAGGCGATGCCGAAGGACTGGTTAACGAGCCGTTGCGTATTAAGGGCATGAAACTCTCCATTTCGTTGCGCGAAGACGACCGGCATGACAATCTAGTTTGGGTTAGTTTGCGGTCTGTTGATGATTTCCCTTGTAACGAGATGGCTGCCAAATGCTTCAATGGAGGTGGGCATCTGAATGCTAGTGGCGGTAGGCTAGAGTGTAGCATGGAAGAAGCCGAAAATGCCGTGCGGCAAGCCATTATGGTATATGCTGACAAACTGAAAGGCAGTAATCTTTAGAGCTGCCTATAAAATAAAAATAGTTAATTTCTACAACAATGAAAACAAAACTATGGTTTATGATGGCAGCTGCAGGTATAGTGGCGACTGCATGTCATGAGAAAAAACAGTCCTATAATATTATTGTCAAGAAGGAACAGTTAGCGCAGCCTGAAAAGCCTCAAGCTATGGGGGACTATAATCAGGATTATCATGTAGAATGGTTGGGTAAAGAATATATGGTGAAAGTAACATTCAAGGCCGATACCTCGTTACCGATGATAAATGATGGTGGAAAAAAATATTATGACAACCGTATTACGCTTACTATTGAGCGCGAAGATGGTAGCCAGTTCCTACATCGGGAATTTACCAAAAGCGATTTTTCTGCCAATATAGACGCATCGTATTTGGAAAAGAGTGCCCTGGTAGGCATTGTTTACGATAAGGCAGATGATGATAACTTGGTATTTGCAGCAAGCATAGGCTCACCAGATA
>CAVHVH010000046.1:0-15200 GCA_963639385.1 Oscillospiraceae bacterium | reverse complement strand
TATTTAAAAAAAAAGACTCTTTAAATAAAAGACTTCGGGTAATCTAAACAACCACTTTTTACGGTCTACCAGTATTATCGCAATACATTTGTAGACTTAACCCGTTGTCTTCCAATCCACTGATTGCTTAAAAAGTTTACAGAATTTCAAATCTTTTTAACACTAATCAACTTTAATTTTACCAAACAGTTATACACATTATAGGTGGTTACAATTTTACCACCACATATTAGGCTGCAAAGTTACACACTTTTTGCCACATATTCTTTAAATTTCGTATATTTTTGCATTTTTATGCGCACATTCTCCCCCTTGGGTACGCTTTAGCACCTTATTTATATTATGAATAGAATTTCTTTATAGAGTCACTCTACACACTTGACGGATAGTTATTTCAGCGTTTCGCTTTCTATTTTTTCTATACTGCCGCTAACCGGATTGAGTATAATATGACTGGTATTTTTCTTACCAAAGAGTTCGGCACTTAGATATTCGGTACGTCCGCATTGGCCAGCATAACACTCATAAGTCTTATCTACTCTACCACCGTGTGAAAGCGTTATTTGTATCTTGTCAGGAATATTCACACAAAGTCCGAAATTATCCTTTGCTTCTTTCTCCTTTGCGCCAGCATCTGCCTCGGGAACATTGCCCTCTGGAGTAACCACAATATAATAAGGTGAACCAGCCAAATCGTCGGCATCGGTAATGCCCAAATACTGCGAGAAGCGGAAAAGTACGCTACGTCCACCTTCAGACTGTGGTATATAGGTAATTGTAGTTTCAACAGTATCGCGCACTACCGTACCCTCAAAGGTCTGCAGAAGAGCCCGCTCCTGCGTATCAAGATTATCCATCATAATACGCAACTGGGTTCCATCTTTAGGCATAAAATCGGCCTGTCCGCGCGACAGTTGGGCGCGACTTTCGCGAATATCATAGATTTCCTTTGCCGTAAGTTCGGCCATTTTGGCAGAGCTTCCAGCAGAGAGTATGTCCTCGTTCATATAATCGGTAGGATTGGGCAACTTTGGTTTGGGAGCCGACACAAAAGGCACTGGAGATTCTTGTTTACGTCCTTTGGCATTAATGGCAAGCAGCAAGCCGCTTTCATCGCGGTCAACTTCGGTTATGGTAAGTTTTTTATCCAAGTTCAGCACATACTGTTTTGCCGAATCGGGCACGCCTACAGTGGTCATTTGTATATCAACCACCCTATAAGTTTCTGTTGGATGCAATGCTACATCCTTCTTCTTCATATAGCGGAAGGCATACATGGCGAACTGTCCTGGGGTATAAGATGTTTTTTCTACCTTAACGGCAAACTTCAGGGCTGTCTTGGGCAGAAAATAAGTAGTGCCCGCAACTGTCTGCTGGGCCAAAGATACGCCGGCGCTGGCAAACAGCATTAGTATCGGCAAAATATATTTTTTCATTGTACGTTAAAATGTTTCTTTAGTATTGTCAATTGTTTCAATCGTTAATCCGGCGGAATGCCGATGGAAGCCATTTTACAATATCACCGGCCACAAGGCTTTCCATGCCTACACTGCGTTCGGCCAAATCGCCAGCAAGTCCGTGCAGATACATTCCAAGTATACAGGCCCTATGAGGCTGGTATCCTCTGGCCAGTAATCCAGTAATAATGCCCGTAAGCACATCGCCACTGCCAGCGGTAGCCATTCCAGCATTTCCAGTAGTATTGAATATTACATGACCTGAAGGTAGGCACAATGCCGAGCGGTGCCCCTTGAGCAGAATATAAATCTGAAGACGCGAAGCCATCTCTGAAGCATTGTTTAGCAGTTCGCAACAATCATGAGTAGGCGAACCTAACAGACGTTCCATCTCTCGGGGATGCGGAGTAAGGATACTGTCTTTGGGCAGTTGCTGTAACCAAGCGCGATGAGATGACAGTATATTAAGAGCATCGGCATCGATAACTACCGGACATGTAGCACGGCGCAGTTGGGATATCAGAGAAAGAGCCGTAGACTCGTCGGTTCCCAATCCAGGACCAACACCTAAGGCCGAATAGCGACTGGTATCTACCGCTTCGGTGAATTTATGTTCGTTAGCATCAATCTGCAGCACAGCCTCAGGCACGGCTACCTGCATAATGGTATTATTGGCTTTAGGCGTATGCATCGTAAGTTTGCCTACACCTGACCGCAAACAGGCTCTGGCAGCCAGCACAGCGGCACCCGCCATGCCATAGCTTCCGGCTATCAAGAGGACATGCCCCATCTCTCCCTTATGCGCAAAATCCTGGCGCTTAAGCAACCACGAGCGCAGAGTGGTTTCATCGACCATAGAGAAACGACATTCTTTATTGTCGGCAAAAGTCTTGTCGAGCCGTATATCAAGCACCTTAACTTCGCCCAAGCAAGCTTGATTATCAGCAAAGAGCATTGCCAATTTGGGTTGTTGAAAAGTAAGTGTAAGCGTGGCTCTAACAATGTTGGCTCTAACATTACTTGAATTATCCTCGGGCATAAGGCCCGACGGCAAATCAATGCTCACCACGGGAGCTCCGCTCTGATTGATGTACCTTACGAGAGAAGCGAATCCACCTGCAAGAGGCTTGTCTGTTCCGGCTCCAAAGAGTCCATCAACAACCAACGTATTTTCACCAAGAACCGGTGGGTCAAAGTCTACCTTGACCTCGACAAACTCTTCTATCTTGCCTGCATCGGTAAGGCGTTTAAGATTGGCCTCACAATCGGGCGAAAGGTTATTATGGATATTAAAAAGATAGACCGAAACCTTGAAATTACGCTCTGCCAACAGTCGTGCCACAGCCAAGGCATCGCCACCGTTATTGCCAGGACCGGCAAAGACCACAACCTTCATAGGAACCCAACGCCGACAAATCTCGCCAGCAACTGCCGCCGCCGCGCGCTCCATCAGATCGATACTCTTCACAGGTTCATGTTCTACAGTATATTGATCCCACTCCTTTATCTGTCTGCTTGTAAATATTTTCATACCTTGCAAAAATACGAAAAAATGGATAACCAACGTGGCTATTTTGCCATATTTTTTGTAATTTTGTCGAGAATTATCAGAAATCATACCCATGAGCATCGTACAGATTAAAGACAAGAAGTTCAAAACCTTCATCAGCGAGGAGGAGATTCAAAAGCGTGTAAAGGCTGTTGCTGACAAAATTAGCCATGATATGAAGGGGCGCAATCCTCTGCTTTTGGCCGTCCTCAACGGTTCGTTTATTTTTGCCGCCGACCTAATGCGCTACATCACCATTCCCTGCGAAATTTCGTTTGTCAAGTTAGCCTCTTACGAAGGCACCGTTTCTACGGGAAAAGTAGTAGAAGTTATGGGACTAAACGAAGACATTTCGGGTAGAGACATCATCATTGTCGAAGACATTGTTGACACAGGCAAGACCATGGAACGTATGCTCAACACCCTGGGAACCCGTAACCCCGGTTCACTACACATCTGCACCCTACTCCTTAAGCCCGAGAAATTAAAAATACCCCTTAATGTAGAATATGCGGCAATGGAGATTCCTAACGATTTTATAGTAGGTTACGGTCTTGACTACGACCAAGCCGGACGTTACCTCAAAGACATATATACATTAGTAGAAGAATGAAAAATATTGTAATTTTCGGTGCCCCAGGTTCAGGAAAAGGCACCCAGAGTGACAAGATGATTGCCCAGTACGGCTTTGAGCACATATCAACAGGCGATGTACTGCGTAACGAAATCAAAAAAGGCACAGAGCTTGGCAAGACCGCCAAGAGTTTTATAGACAAGGGACAGCTTATACCCGATGAATTAATGGTTAGCATACTTGCCTTAGAATATGATAGTTTCGGCAAAAACCACAGGGGTGTTATCTTCGATGGTTTTCCACGTACAATTCCCCAAGCAGAAGCTCTCAAAATGATGCTAGCCAATCGTGGGGACAAAGTATCTGCCATGATAGAGCTCGATGTTCCTGAAGAGGAACTTATGAAGCGTCTTATTCTGCGTGGACAGCAAAGCGGGCGCAGCGACGACAACGAAGAAACTATCAAAAAGCGTTTGGATGTATACCACAACCAGACTTCACCACTGATAGAATGGTACAGCAAAGAAGGCATACATCACCACATTGACGGTTTAGGCGAACTCGACCGGATTTTTGCCGATATCTGCACAGTTATCGACAATCTATAATATCTGCGAAAGGCTGAAACGGCGCGCTCAAAGCTTGCATATCCTCATAGGAGCAGCAAGTACGGCACGTAGTTTCAACCTTTTTACTTTTATACCACCCCACTCTATTCCAACCAGAACTCTTTTATATTACTTTTAATATGGCAGAATCCAATTTTGTAGACTATGTAAAGATTTGTTGCCGCTCGGGCAAAGGCGGTCGTGGCAGTATGCACCTGCGCCATGTAAAATACAACCCTAACGGTGGTCCCGATGGCGGCGATGGCGGACGAGGAGGAAACATCTACCTACGCGGCAACCACAACTACTGGACTCTGCTTCATCTTAAGTACCAACGCCATGTATTTGCCGGTCACGGAGGCAACGGCGGGCGCGACAAATGTCACGGCACCGATGGTAAAGACATATACATAGACGTTCCCTGCGGCACTGTAGTCTACAACGCCGAAACAGGTAAATATGTATGCGATGTAAACTACGACGGGCAGACCATAATGCTACTCAAAGGCGGCCGCGGAGGACTAGGAAATTTCCAGTTCCGCACAGCTACCAACCAGGCTCCACGATACGCACAACCGGGAGAGCCCATGGAAGAGATGACCATAATATTGGAGCTCAAACTCTTGGCCGATGTGGGATTAGTAGGACTGCCTAACGCCGGAAAATCCACGTTGCTCTCATCGCTTTCAAGCGCACGGCCAAAGATAGCCAACTATCCCTTTACCACTCTTGAACCCTCGTTGGGAATTATTGATTACCACGACCACCAGTCGTTTGTAATGGCCGACATTCCAGGCATCATAGAGGGCGCAAGCGAAGGCAAGGGACTTGGACTGCGTTTCTTGCGCCACATAGAGCGTAACTCGTTGCTACTATTCATGGTTCCAGGAGACACCGACGATATCAAACGCGAATACGAAGTTCTGATTAATGAGCTAAAGCAATTCAACCCAGAGATGCTCAGCAAACACCGCGTGCTGGCAGTTACCAAGTGCGACTTGTTAGACGATGAACTTATTGACATGTTGCGCGACACACTGCCTACCGACCTGCCAGTAGTATTTATCTCGGCCGTTACTGGGAAGGGGCTTACCGAACTCAAGGACGTATTGTGGCGAGAGCTAAACAGTGAGAGCAACAAGCTGGCGGGCATTACAGCCGAAGACACGTTAGTACACCGCGACAAGGATATGAGTAGATTTGCCGATGAACTACACGATGAGGGCGCAGACATAGAGTTTATAGACGAAGGCGAGATAGAAGACCTCGATGACTTTGAATATGAAGAGGAGTACGAGGATGAATAGGCCCCAGCTACTTTACTATGACCTGGGCGATGGCGTTACGGCCTTCTCTACCACTCGTCATGGCGGAGTAAGCCAAGGTAACTATGCCTCGTTCAACATCAACCCATACTGCGGCGATAAAACCGAACATGTTATACGTAACCGCGAGCTGCTGGCCAACAGTCTGTCTATTCCTGAACCAAATATTATTCTTCCCCATCAGATTCACGGCATCGAACATAGGGCGATAGCCACCGAATTATTCAGTATGAGCACTGATGTACGCAACCGCATACTGGACGGAGTAGACATTGTATCGACCTCTATGACGGGGGTATGCATTGGTGTATCTACGGCCGACTGCATACCTGTTCTGCTCTACGACCCCGATACCAGAGCTACGGCTGCTATCCATGCCGGGTGGCGCGGAACGGTACAAAATATCTGCCAGCATGCCGTAATGGCCATGCAGCAATATTACGGCTCTTTACCAGAGCATCTACACGCCATTATAGGTCCCGGAATATCGCTGGAAAGTTTTGAAGTAGGTCAGGAAGTTTACAACCAATTTTCCGAAGCCGGAATTGACCTTACAGGCCTCACCAGTTGGCATACGAAATGGCACATAGACCTACCCGGCATCAACATACGCCAGCTCACCAGTTGCGGTGTGCCACAAAAGAACATCCAAAACGCTGGCATCTGTACCTACAATAATGCCAACGACTATTTCTCGGCACGCCGAATAGGCATAGAGTCAGGGCGTATCTATACTGGCATTGTTCTAAGTTGAGCTACCATCCCTTTACCCTTAAAACCTATAAAAACCGAAAATAAAAATGAGCAAACGATACATACTGATATGGGCGGCGCTAACAGTTATCTTGACTGCATCGACCCCCGTACGCGAGAAATTTACTGCCGCCGAGACCCAGCAGATAAGCATTGAAACTCCGGGGCTCTTTGCGCGGAGCAAAGCCTTCAGCGTAGATTTCTCTGATTTTAATAACCACGCATATAGTTTTCCTCTGCCTGTAGGAAAAGCAAAACTCACAGCTAATGGAACCCAGTTAGACATAACCTCAAAGAAAGGCGATGCCGTAAAAGCCATGTTCGATGGTGATGTACGACTGTCGCGCAACATGGGAAACCGCGGCAACGTTATCGTTATACGCCACGACAACGGATTGGAAACTGTGTATGAAAACAATGCGCAAAATCTAGTCAAAAGCGGACAGACTGTAAAAGCCGGACAGACCATAGCCATCATAGGTACGGTAGAAGGCACGGCCATGTGCCGCTTTTCTATCATGGTAAACGGCGCACGCATCAATCCCGTTACCATTGTCGATGCTGGAAGCCACAAGCTACGTCGACAGATTTTGGCATTCGAGAAACGGGGCTCGCACATTCTGGTGAGCAATATAGGAGGAGAAAGTAGCAACAATTGTGGTATCACGCTAGATCCCGATGAGGCCACCGATCCTTTTGCAAAAAGTAGCACTTTCAAGCTAAACCTTACCGAGATAGAAGATAGCCACTGGGCTTACCCTCTTCCTGGTGCCAAGGTGATAAGTCCTTATGGTGGCAAGCGTAGACATAGTGGCGTAGACCTAAAGACCAAACCCAAAGACAATATTGTGGCCGCTTTCGACGGGGTAGTAACCCGTTCGGGGCCATTCTCTGGTTACGGCAATTGTATCACCATACGCCATGCTTATGGATTTGAAACACTCTATAGCCACCAGTACAAAAATCTAGTAAAAACTGGCGAAAAGGTTAAGGCCGGACAAGTAATTGGTCTTACAGGACGTACGGGAAGAGCCACCACAGAGCATCTACACTTCGAAATAAAATATCGCGGCACACGCCTCAACCCAGCAGTAGTATTCGATCATGCCAAACGCGGGCTTCAAACGTCTACCCTCATACTGGGAAAGAACGGTAGCGTAAAATCGTCTAAATAAGCTATTCTCCAAGAAGAAATAGGGAAATCCCTATCGCCATTTAGGGGAAAGACCGTAGACCACACGTTAAAACCTACTACCTTTGCAGAAAAGAAACGACAGAAAGGAGACACTTACAATGAAGAAACAATATGCAGCAATAGCCGTTTCCACACTGCTCTTGGTAAGCAGTTGCGGAACTTACGCAGGACAAGGCGCATACGCTGGCGCCACTTTCGGTTCGATATTGGGTAGCGCCATCGGAGGCATAAGCGACGGACCTCGAGGTCATGACGCAGGCACCATAATAGGCATGGCCGGAGGAGCGGTACTGGGCGGAATAATAGGTAATGCTGCCGACCAGCAACGCCAGCGTACCTACGATGACGACATCTACACCAATAGGCGTTCACAACGCACCCAGCGCCAGTCTACCGCCATACAGCCATCTACCACTAATAGTCAAAACAACACCAATTACGGCAGCGGATTTGACGAGAACAACGGTGGCGACGACCGTATAGAATTCAGCACCGGAAATGATACTAACAATCAGTATAGCGCCAAACCAGAACAGGTATATCCTGGTTCTTCCAGCGTAGAAAACATAGCCGAAGGTATAACCTACACACCCTCTATAGAGATACGCAACGCTCGGTTCATAGACGCAGACGGCGACAATCAGATAAGCCGAAACGAGGTGTGCCAGGTTGTATTCGAGGTATACAACAAGGGTAGCCAAACCATCTACGACATACAACCCATGGTAGTAGAAGCCACCGGCAATAGTCACATATACATATCACCCGGCGTACATGTAGAAAAAATAGCTCCTGGAAAAGGCATTAGATACACAGCTATGATAAAAGCCGACAACCGCATAAAAGACGGGAACGTAAAGATATGCCTATCGGTGATAGAGGGCAATAACCACAAGATTTCTAAAGTCAACGAATTCAATATACCTACGCATAAATAAGGTTGGTTAATTTATAGAACCTAACATAAGGTATACATGGCTACGGTCAACATTACTGCCCGGGATGAGAACGCAAATTCATCCCGGGCAGTAGTGTTTTTAACTCTTTTACTTTGGCAACCCGCTTTTTAGTTCTATCTTTGTACAAAATCTAAATCAATAACATAATGAAAAGAAATTCTTTCACCATCTTATTCTTGGCCTTTCTGCTCACGGTAGCACTCAAGGGGCAAGCACAAGTGGCCTTTGACTGGCCCTACGAGACCATAAATGGAACCATTGTTACCAAGACTCCACAACGGCCGGCCAGACAGCAATCGGCATTAGGACTTACGGCACCAAAACTCAAAGTTGTACGTGTAGGATTTGTAGGACTTGGCATGCGCGGACCTGATGCCGTAAGACGCTTTACTCATATCAATGGTACACAGGTAATGGCTCTGTGCGACCATGAACGCAAACGGGCCGACGATTGTAACACCATTCTGCGCGAGGCTTCTTTTCCTCCCGCCGACGTCTATTACGGTGAAGAGGGTTATAAAAAACTATGCGAACGTAAAGATATAGACCTCGTCTACATAGCTACTGACTGGCTACACCATTTTACGGTGGCCAAATATGCCATGGAACATGGTAAACACGTGGCCATAGAGGTACCATCGGCCATGAACCTAAGCGAGATATGGTCGCTCATAGATCTGAGCGAGAAAACTCGTCTACACTGCATGATGCTCGAGAACTGTTGTTACGATTTCTTCGAACTCAACAGCCTCAACATGGCTCAATATGGCGTATTCGGCGAAGTGCTCTATGTACAAGGTGCCTACCGCCACGACCTGTCACAGTTTTGGGACATGTACTGGAAGAAAGACGCTAACGACAAACTGGGATGGCGACTTGACTTTAACCGGAAATTCCGTGGCGACATATACGCTACCCACGGATTAGGGCCCGTAGCACAGGTTCTGAACATACACCGCGGCGACCGCATGAAGACTCTCGTAGCCATGGACACAAAGTCTGTAAACGGAAAAGCATGGGTAGAAAAACTTTCGGGCACTCCTTGCGAAAAATTTGCCAACGGCGACCACACTACTACACTTATAGGCACCGAAAACGGCAAGGTTATCGAAATACACCACAACACTATGACTCCACAACCCTACAATCGTATGTACCAGCTTACAGGAACCAAGGGATTTGCCAACAAATACCCTACTGAGGGGTACGCCCTTTCTGGTGAAGAGATGAAAAACAACGGTGTAAAGCCATCGGCCGACAATCTTTCGGGTCACTCATATATGCCCGCCGCCGACCGCGATGCGCTTGTAAAGAAATACGAGAGTCCGCTGGTTACCCGTTATCTTGCCCAGGCCAAGAAGGTGGGCGGACACGGTGGCATGGACTATATCATGGATAGTCGATTGGTATACTGCCTGCAACACGGATTGCCCCTCGATATGGATGTATACGATTTGGGCGAATGGTGCTGTTTGGCCGAACTCGGTTCGCTGTCTATGAACAATGGCAACATGCCTGTAGAAGTACCCGACTTTACCCGTGGCCATTGGAACGAAGCCAAAGGCTTCAGCCACGCCTTTGCCACTGCTGAGGAAGAGGAGGCTGTAGACAAAGCTTCTGCTGCATTTACTGCCCAACTAAAGGAAAAAGGAGCTAAATACTGGAAGAAACATCAGTAGCGTTACCGAGGCGCTAAATCGATAGAAAGGGATAAGAAGAACAAAGGTCGGACACGAAATGTGCCCGACCTTTGTTGTATACAGGGTGTTGTTATTACCAGATGTGTGCACGCTGGTCGCTACCAAGATAGAGTTTATCACCGGGCTTGATGCCAAAGGCATCGTACCATGCGTCTATGTGGGGCAGAGCTGCGTTTACACGCAGATTGCTGGGCGAGTGTACATCGCTATTTACGATGTATGCTACAAACTGAGGCGACACATTGCTTGCCCATACCCTTCCGTAAGACAAGAAGAAACGCTGGGCTGGAGTAAACCCGTCCTTATCGGCCAGTGCATGCTGTTTTTGCACGTTCTCAAAGGCGCGGAAAGCCACATTGATACCTCCATTATCACCAATATTTTCACCAAGAGTCTTCTTTCCGTTCACCTTAAGACCCGGCACGGCTTCCTGCTGACTGAACCAGTCTGCCAAGACCTGCGTGCGCTTATCGTAGTTAGCCTTATCTTCAGCTGTCCACCAGTTGTTCAGGTTTCCGTCCTTGTCGAACTGGCATCCCTGATCATCGAAGCCGTGACTCATCTCGTGACCGATAACAGCACCTATAGCACCGTAGTTAGCAGCATCGTCGGCAGTTGGGTCAAAGAATGGGGGTTGCAATATGGCGGCCGGGAAATTGATACTATTGTATGATGGAGAATAGAAGGCGTTGACCACCTGCGGATTGCAGGCAAATATAGTCTTGTCTACCGGTTTCTTCCAACGTTTCTCCAATGTACGCTTTCGTAGAGCCGGTATTATCTCGTCATAATTGGCGCGTATACTCTTGCTCTCGTCTACCTGTACATACTCTTCCATATTCTGCCATTTGTCTGGATAGCCTATATTAATGCGCATGCTACGCAGTTTCTCTATGGCTTTGGCCTTGGTGGCAACCGTCATCCAGGTATTCTCTTCTATACGTTGTGCAAAGGCATCCTGTAGATTATGTACCAGGTCTATCATGCGCTTCTTGCTGCTTTCGGGGAAGTATTTGGCTACATATAGCTTGCCTATAGACTCACCGAGCAGACCCTGTACAAAGCCTACACCACGTTTCCAGCGCGGTTGCTGCTGCTTGATACCATAAACGGCCTTGGCATACTCAAAACGGCGATTGGTGAAATCGTCAGATAGCATACTGGCCGACGACCTTATAACATTGGCCTCCATATATGCCTTGAGAGCAAATAGGTCGGCGGTGGCAAGAATTTTCTCCACTTCGTGTATCGGCTCGGGCTGGCCCACATCTACTGTATCTATGTCATTAGGATAGCCGTAAGCCTTGCAGATACCAACCCAATCGATACCCGGAAAGTCCTTGAGTAGCGTAGCCCAACTCATTTTATGTATGTTTGCCTGTGGGTCACGATTCTTTACCTGGTCGTAACTCTGGCGGGCTATTTGGTTCTCAATGCCCATCACCGCCTCGGTCTTTTTCTCGGCCAGTTCGTCACTGTTGCCAACCATCTTGAAGTAGTCTTTTATAAGACTACGGTAGGCTTCCATTACGGCTTTCTGTTGTTCGTTGGGTTGGGTGTAGTATTCCGGAGCAAGTCCTATACCACCCTGGTTAGCCCCGAAAGTATATTTGTCTGAATTGATAGCATCCTGTCCGAGGAAGAACGACATCATCATGGTTCCGTAACCCTTGGCTGCCAGCTCGTACATTACGGGCTGCACCTGTGTGCGCTTCTTGATAGCCGCTACTTTGGCGAGTGCAGGCTTGATAGGGGCGTAGCCCATCTTGTTGCGTGCCGTGCTGTCCATATACATACGGTAGAGCGAACCTATCTTCTGTCCTACCGTACCTTGAGGCAATTTCTTTCCAGCATATTCATTTATCAAGTCTCGAATACGGTCGTTGTTTTGTTCGTCCAAGTCAACAAATGCTCCGTTCATAGGATGCTGTGCATCCAGCGGATGCGACTTTATCCATCCACCGCCGGCATACTCGTAGAAATCGGTGCCCGGTTGAACGGTTGTATTCATATTGGCGCGGTCTATACCGCTCTTCAAATCCTGTGCAAAGGCCATATTGGCAAAGGCCAACGCTATCATCATCATTTTTGTCCTCATATTTATATTTTTATACTTTTTACAAAGTTACTGCTTTTTTATAAAAGATACACACCACTCCCCATAAAACTTCAATCCTTAGATGCAAGCAAGAAATATTAAGAATAGAAAGATTCTTTCCCATAAGGTCTGTATTTACGAAGGGCAGAAATCTACTTTTAGACTTCTGCCCTTGTTACTCTATGAACGGCTCTACAACTAACCGTTCTGACTATTGAAACACTTCCTCGCTTTTTTTCTTGATAGTACTGAAGATATTTAACCACCCATTGCCCTCTTCTTTCTTTTCTGTGGCAGATTGTTTTTTCTGCGGTTTGTCTTCAGCTTTGCCGGTAGCAGCCTTTCCTTGGATATTGTGCTTACCAGCCGGTTTCTTCTTTACATCTCCTACTGGCATATCGCTTTTCTTCATCCGCTCGGCCCACTCATCGGTAAAACTGTAACCGGCTTCGGTCATTTCAAAGTCTATTTCGGGCAGGTTTGCACCTTCTGCAGGACGGAAAGGTATGCCCTCGCCGTTATATTTTTCTACCCGTACCATACTTACACCCTTAGACAGTATGTCTATCTCTTTGGCTGCACGCCACGAGAGGTCTATAATGCGACCACGCGAGAAGGGGCCACGGTCGGTAACCTTGACTATTACTGACTTGTTATTATCAAGATTGGTTACCTTGAGTAGGGTGCCGAAAGGATAGGTACGATGGGCACAAGTAAGACTATCGTGATGCAAACGTTCACCGCTGGCCGTACGCGAACCCGTAGAACGTTTAGAATAAAAAGTGGCCTTACCCTTTTGCGATTGTGCCTGCAAAGGGATAAAGCCAAATAGAAATATTGCTAATAATATGTTCCGTATATTTACCATTATAATATGTTATGGACGTAGGTCGTTGATTTTTACTTACAACCCACGCCCTATATATTTATACCACACCCTGAGCCAGCATAGCCTTGGCCACCTTCATAAAGCCAGCAATATTGGCGCCCTTTACGTAGTTGATGTATCCGTCTGCACAGGTACCATACTTGGCACACTGGTCGTGAATAGAATCCATTATATAGTGCAACTTTTCGTCTACCTCGTCCTTATTCCAATGCAGACGCATAGAATTCTGAGTCATCTCGAGTCCTGATGTTGCCACACCCCCGGCATTCACAGCCTTTCCAGGCGCAAACAACTGCTTGGCGGCTACGAATTTCTCTACTGCCTCGGCAGTACAGCCCATATTGCTCACCTCAGCCACGCATAGCGGACTATTAGCCAAAATCATATCGGCATCATGCCCGTCCAGTTCGTTCTGAGTGGCACAGGTAAGATAGATATCGGCCTTGACTTCCCATGGTTTCTTGCCAGCCACAAATGTAGCTTCTGGATACTCTTCGGCATAAGGTTGACAAATATCGTTTCCGCTTGCACGCAGTTCAAGCATATATTCTATCTTGTCACCGCTTACGCCTTCGGGGTCGTATATGTAACCGTCAGGACCACTAATGGTTATCACCTTGGCTCCCAACTGCACAGCTTTCTTGGCTGCGCCCCAGGCTACATTGCCGAAACCAGATATGGCCACGGTCTTGCCGGCTATTTCCATACCTTTGTCTTTCATCATGTGGTTCACAAAGTAGAGAGCACCATACCCCGTAGCTTCTGGACGCAGAATAGAACCTCCCCACTCCATGCCTTTACCAGTAAGCACACCCTCGTAACGATGGGTAAGCTTCTTATACTCGCCAAATAGATAACCTATCTCTCGGCCACCTACACCTATATCACCAGCAGGTACGTCTTCATCAGGACCGATATAGCGATAGAGTTCGTCCATGAATGACTGGCAGAAACGCATGATTTCGGCATCACTCCTACCGCGCGGACTGAAGTCTGAACCGCCCTTGGCACCGCCCATAGGCAGCGTGGTAAGTGCATTCTTGAAAGTCTGCTCAAAACCAAGGAATTTCATAATCGAAAGGTTCACCGACGGATGGAAACGCAACCCTCCTTTATACGGACCTATTACCCCGTTGAACTGTACACGATAGCCTATATTGACATGCACCTCACCGTTATCATCGGTCCATGGCACACGAAACATGTGCACACGTTCTGGCTCAACGATGCGCTCCATAATTTTGGCTTTCTCAAACTCAGGATGCTGGTTATAGACATCTTTGACAGACTCCAGCACTTCGCTTACTGCCTGAAGAAATTCCGATTCACCAGGATGCTTGCGCTCCAGGTCTTGCATGATTTTCTGTACTTCCATAGTAGTATTCTTTAAGTTTCGATTTACAGATTGTTTATCAGTATGGCAAAATTAGATTTTTTGTATCAAACAAGCAAGCAAATCTGAATATTTTTTACTATTTGTGCTTACATTTTGTCAACAACGCCCAAATATACTTTAATTACCAACCTTTTCAACACGAAGTATGCTACATACTCTACACACAATTTGCGCGCCAAAATTAAAATTATCTATATATATAACGTGGAAGACATGCTCATCTATATTCCCCCCACAAGACAAAGGACAGGAAAACGGAAGCCCTGCGAGTGCCGCTCAACAACAAGGCGAAGGAGATGCAGAGCTGTTTTCCAACGACACTACCCAAGTTAGTGCCACACATTCCAATCAACACCTACAATGTAGGCATAAAGATTTTCAACGAATTATTCTTTCATCTGAATAAGATTCTTTATCTTTGTGGACAATAAATGACAATTCTATCAAGGAAATGTCTATTGGTTCAATCTAACCTCTGAGCAATAACATTGGAAGATAATACCAAACTGCCTATTACGGCTGATGCTTCATTGTATAATGGGCACCCTACCGACATAGGTTCATCGTGTCCAAATGCAAGACTTACCTCTTGTACGCCCTCCATCTCAAAGTTCAAAGATGGGGTGTCGATAGGAAATGTGTCTGCCGAAACCAAGCAATGGTATGTGTTGCGAGTGTCGTATGGCCGTATCGTCAA
>CAVHVH010000045.1:0-15299 GCA_963639385.1 Oscillospiraceae bacterium | reverse complement strand
CAGTATTCTGTATGGCTTGCAGTGACAGCGTTTCGTTGTCGCTATTGTATAACTGTCCACTGCGCAGTTTCAAGTCGCGCAGGATGATGCCGGCGCGTACTGGAGGACGTCGCCCGTTGAACCGCGTGGTGATGTGGCGGAAGTGGAGCGAATTGCGAAGCGTATCACCGAACTGGCGTTGAAAGTTGATATTGATATTGCCAATATACCATTGTTGCATTACCCTGGGCGACAGACTGTCGGCCAGTTGTAGCCGGATATCTACCAAACCAGGCTTGTTGATGGTGTCTGCCATATAGCTAGTATAGCCAGATTGATAGTAATAGTATCCGTTGGTTCGCAGAAGTGTGCTGAGCCGTTGCCGCTCTTGGTCGAGTGAAGATACGCTGAATGGGTTGCCCCGGCTTATCAGCGCTTGTTTGGACGACGCTTGTAAAAGACTGTCTGCATGGGATGGAAATCCCAGGTATTGTATAGAATCGTAACGCCATAGCCTCCCCATGTCTACAGTATATCCTATCTTGGCTTTCTTTGGGTTTGAGCCAGTTATTTCGCGCGAGGTGACATGGCTATTAAAATAGCCATACATTTTTAGGTGGTTTTCGGCAACCGATACGCGCAAGGCAGGGTTGACCTCGCTCATCAGTTTGGGCTTGGAGCCGAAGGTACGTGTTATCCATTGTGATAAGGGAGACTCGCTCTGCGAGAATGCATTCCATATCCAAAGCTTAAATTGGAATGGCGAACGGTAGTAGCTACTTCCGAAAAGCGAACCATTAGGTGCAGATGCAAGTACCGATTCCATTTCTATTTTTGTGTCTTCTGCATGTTGGCATGGTTCGTAGTTGGTATACAGGATGGGTTTGAGTCCTGTAAAGAGTTGCTCGCCTTCGGGTATAGCGCTAGTAGACGAACAAGAGGTGGCAGTGATGGCCAAAACAGTCAGTGCTATACTTGCTATTATAATCTTATTTCTTGTCGTTCTCATTGTTGTTCTGGGTTGCAGGTTGTTCTAGTTGCTTGTTGTCAGTTTGCTTGGGTTCTGGGTTTGGAACTGTCGCCTTCTTATCCAAATAGAAAATGTCGCGGAAATGCCGCAGTTTGCGTTTCCATACAAATCCTACACCATACTCGCCCAATGCTCCCTCAAGCCAATCGTACTTGTTGTTGTCGTAAAATACACGCAGATATTTGCTGGCGTTTTGGTCAAGACGATATTCTAATTCTACATTGTTGAAGAACATATTGTTGTCGCCTTGTTGCATGTCAATGTCAGAGCCGGTAGAAACTTTACCACCTACATTGACGCTAAGACGGTTGTTCCAAAGCCGTTTGGAGAACTTAAAGTTGTAATCGGTGTGCATACCGCTGGTAGTAAAGGTGTTGTCGATACTCATGCCAAGGTCCAAACCTATTGAGCGCATAGCCTTTCCAGCCACATTGTTAATCTCGTTTTGTAGGAATGACGATAGGGCGTTGTTCATTGTAAACTGGCTGGTATTGCCGTCGGTAAGATACATGCCCGAAGCCAACATGGTTACAGCCACCTTGCTACGTCCCTCGGTGGTCAGCGTTTTGAGCTGGTCGCTTATCGTCATGTCGTTAGGAGCATCAATGATAAATTCAAGACCAAGATTGTTGAGCGTTTGGGTGAGTTTTACACCGCAATCGAAATCTACGGCCCGACTGGTACTTCCTTCGCTTACAGTGGTCTTGATGCTCTCTGTGGCGGTAATGTGCAACTGAGGGTTCATGGGGTCGCCCGTAAACTCTATATAGCTTCCGTCTTGTATAGTAAATGTTTTGAGTGGAATAATTGGGAGCGAGTATTTCATTTCGCCGCTATAGAGTGTGTATCGCCCTGAGAGGGTAAGGTTGTCTGTGGGGTTATATGCCATGCGTAGGTCGCCTCCGCCTATGATAGAAATATAGTTAGAGTGGTCTGCGTTGAGCATACACATGATATGGGCGCTCTCGTCTACAGACATAGTTAGCTGCATGTCTAGTCCGCGAATGGCAGGGCGTACCACAGTCTCTGTCTTTGTTGTGTCGCGGAAATTGGTAAAATGTACCAGCTCATCAAGTTGGGTGTCTGTGGAGAGCTCGGCATCGCGCATGATGTATGTCATATCTGTATTGCCGAGAACATCAAGTTTGCCGCGCATACGCAGATTATCAAGAGGACCATTCATCATTCCGTAGAAATTGACGAAAGCTTTACCGTATGCTTCTGAACGCATATTTTCTTTGGCATCGATTATCTTGAAATTTTCGGCCCGCATGCGGATATTGAGCATCATATTGTTGAGATCAGAGAAATCAAGGTTGCCTGATATGTTGAGCGGTGCATCATTATTGGCAAACATTTCAAAGTTTTCGAATAGTAATCGGCTATCCACTATGCGTACAGGGTCGTCGGCAAAGCGCATTTGTACACCATAGGGTTCACTGAACAAGTAAGTGGAGTCTAGATAAACTTCACCGTCTACGGTTGGCTTGCTGAGTTGGCCGTGTACGGATAGGGTGCCGTCGCCATAACCACGCAGACCGATGAGGCGGTCGGGTATAAAACCATTAATGAGTTGCATAGGAAGGCGCTGTAGCCCCAAGGTAGCATCTATCCATCCTTTGTTTTCAGATTTGTATGTACCCTGGATAGTACTTACCTCATCGCCATTGTAGAATAACATGCCGTCTACATAGTGCGAACCGTCATCTTTGGGCATATAGACAAACTCGCTGCCGAGGTTGCCCATAGGACACTTTTCGTATATCATGTTATCTACAGATACGGCAGATGATACAGACAATTCTTTTTCTGTTTTGACAATGTGGAAATCGCCGTTCATCATGCCCTCAATATTAGGTGTGTAGGGGATTACAGACAAAACTTTCTGCAAGTCGAACTTGGCCAGTGATAGTGTCAAGTCTTGTTGAGCTTCGGTGTTGTCGTCATCAGAATACAATTGTATGCCCATTCCGTCAGACGCAGTGAGTTTGAGATTGGCCGAGATGTGTTGGTTGTTGCCAAAAAGAATGTAATTGTCGTCATTGGCGGTAAATTGCTTGTATCCCAGTATTGGAGGGTCGCCATAGAGATGCAGACGTATACCGTCTGTCTGCATGGCGGCGGCCAATCCAAGACGAAGTCCCAATTTGTTGTCTGCATCAAATACTTGGGCGGCGGCATAAGCACCGCGGTCGAATATGCCGCCATTGAGTAGAGCGGTAAAGGTATAGTCGGGGTTTTGCTTATTATTGCTTATCTTGGCCTGGTATATGGTGCGTACTGAGTCGCTTGTTATGGCCACCCTTACAGTGTCTATCAAGAATTTTGCAGCCACAAGAGAGTCGGCATCAAAGTGCCCGTTTATGCCCTTTTCTGGCGAGCTGTTGACGTCAACTTGCATTCGTGCCACTTCGTATCCATTCCATTTCAAGAAACGTGAGAAAGCATTGTTGCGGCCGCTGTTGAGGAATATTCTAGCCTTTGGTAGTAGTTGCCGTATACGTATTTGGTCTATATACCGCTCATTTGTTTGGCGCTTTATTTCTTGGGTTATTAAGTTGGCCTGGCGCATCAGAACGTTGTAGTCGCCACTGGCATCGGCATCAAGGCGGAAGTCACCACTGCTGATTACGGCGTGAGTAGTGTCGCGTGTGGCCAGAATATCCATATTGATATCTTCGGGGTGATACGTGTTGTTATTGGCCTGAAGTTTAATGTTTCCTACATTGCCTAAGACGCTGAAATGATCTTTCAGATTGGTATCGATATCTACATGTGAACAAACGCCCAAGCTGAGTGGCTTTTCTGTAAGTCCCATACGATTAAAGTCGGCATTGTCAAGATTGCATACAAATGTGCCGCGTATGCGTTGGCCATTGGCTATTCCTGTAAACGATGCTTGCCCGTTGAAGAGCGAGTTGTTGCCATCGGCATTGATGTGTATGTTTCCGCCAGCCATATTAATGGCGGCTTGTGTTGACCCTATACGCATTCCGGCAATATCGAGTTGGGTTATATTGGCTTGAGCTTGCATACGGGTTTGCGGGCTAAGCATATCAGTGCCCGAACCGTGGGCTGAGAGCGATGCAGTAACAGTGCCAATCCCCGCAGAAGGTACAAAGTGATTTGTCTGTAGTCCTCGGGCAGTCATTTGGGCAGTATAAGTCATACTGCGTGTGTCGAGTGTTGCTTGTCCCTGAAGTGTGCCTTTGCCTTCGGTCATATGTAGCGTGGCTTTGTAGCGTGGCCCAGCTGCATTAATGTGGCTTTGTATGCGTACGCCGTAAGGTATTTGTATCTGTTGGGCTAGTGAAGGGGCTAATGCTTTGGTGATAAAGTTTAGATGATAGGTCTCTGCCTTGAGATTGATATTGGCGTAGATATGGTTTGTGTCGGTAATGTCGCCCAAGAAACCGTTGGCGCTCATTTGTAATACAGTAGGCCAATAGATGTTCATTTTAGAGAGGTGAGCTTTCTGCATGTTCCCGCTCATGTCAATATCTATGTTTATGGGCTTTCCGGGAAGGTGTTGCAGTAATGACTTGGGTATCATTGATGATGTAACGCAGACAATGTCTTTACTGCCCAACGATGCTTTCAAGTCTATATTCATCTTGCCCGGATTATCGTTGTCAAAGGCATTGAAATCAATATCCATCTTGCCTTTGGCGTAAGAGTATGGGGTGGCAATGGAAAGGGTTGGGATGTGCAGTGCGAGCGAGTCGATGGCTATGCGAGAACAGAGTGAGGTAAGAGTCAATCCGCTCTTTTCGCTAAACGAGGCGTTGCGCACTATTGCCTCTATGCGTGGTGCACAATAGTATACCGAATCGACCATCAAGGCCAGTTTGCTGAGTCCTATATGGTTGTAGTCAAACCCGGCAATAGAGTCTTGCGAGCGGTTGTCGTAGGTGAGACCGCTGTCTTTTATTTCGAGCCGATTGATTCGGTATAGTCCGTTGTATAAGTCAAAGAATCCTTGTCGCGCTTTGAGTTGGGCTATTTGTGCTCCTATGCGCAGTGTATCGCCCGGCATGTGCAGGGTAAGTTCTGTCTTGTTTATTTCCAGCGTTTTTACGGCAATTTTCCATAGGTTAGTTGATTGACTTGTATCTGGAGGTACTGTATCGCTCAGTTCTATATCCAACATGGCGCCGTTGAGTCCAACTCGGTCTATAGTGACATTGCTATGACTTAAGTCTATGCCGTGCGAAGCCAGGGTAAGAGCCTTGATGTGTCCACTCACACGCGCTTCGTGTATTAGAGTGTCGGTATTGATAGTCATGCCTCCTAATGATAACTCATCTACGTTGACGATTCCGCTTAGTAGTGGTAATAATTGTACATCGGCTATGGCGCGGTGTATGTAGGCTATGGTATCGTTATGTTGAGAGGGTAATGAAGTTGTCTGCAGTATATGTATGCCATTGGCCTCAAGGTCTAGTGGAAATGCTAGCTGTACATGGTCTACCCCTACATCCATACCTAATTTTTTTGACGCATATGAAGATACTTGTTGTGTAGCCCAATTCTGTACAGGGGGCAGATAGAGCAATAGGGTGATAAGTAACAATAAGGCCAGTAACGAGGCTACGAATATCCCTATTGTGCGTAGTCCCGTCTGTATATAGTGTTTCAGCATGTCAGCTTTTGCCATACTTTTTAGCATTTATAGTTTGGTAAGAGGTATCGGCATGGCGCAATTCCTTTTTGGAAACTGCCTATCAGTTAATTTGCAAATTTAGATATTTTCCTCTAAATATAAACCTTATTATAGCCGAAATTCTTGGGGATAAAGTAATATTTTAGTTATTGGTCTTGGTGCTACGGTCGGCTATGAACATGCCTGTCAATATACATGCAGCACCAAAGAGGAAATAGGGGGTAATCTTTTCGCCAAGTACCCACGAGGCGAAAACCATGGTTGTGATAGGGTTGAAATATACCCAGTTGGTGGCTTTTACAGCTCCTAATTTGCCTATACACCAATTCCATGTAAGAAAGCAAATCATAGAGGCAAGACATCCTAAGAATAATAGATTTCCCAATACTATGGGATTGTTAAGTAGCGATATGGATGGTATTGTAGGAAAAAATATGTAATAAGGTATAATGGTAAGCACTCCGTAGAAGAATACTTTGCGGGTGATAAATGGGGCACTGTATTTGGCTGATGCCGACTTCATAAGAAGCGAATAAATCGACCAGCACAGACAAGCTGTAAATGCGAGCGCATCGCCAAATGGTGAAAGGTGAAGCACAAAATGGCCGTTAAGAACCACGATAACCATTCCGGCAAAGGCCAATAGCGAACCTGCTATCTGTTTGGTACTGATACGTATTGATGAGCGGTATACTATTCGTACCAGTAATGTGGCAAACAATGGACACGAACATACAATAAGCGAAGTATTGGTGGCCGAAGTATAGTTCATGGCCTCGTTTTCGCTTAAAAAATAGAGCGATCCTCCCGTAATGCCAAGCAACACCATCTTTAGTTCGTCACGCCATGAATCGGCCCATAGTTTTGAGTGGTATAGCGCAAGCATCATTACATAGGCTATCAAAAAACGTAGGGTAAAAATGTGGGCAGGAGACAATCCGTTGATCATCAGTACCTTGGTGGAAACAAAGGTGCACCCCCATATTGCTACGGTAATGAATGCCGTAAGGTGGTAAAGCCATGTGTGGTTGCGGGTCATATTTGTTGTATTTGTACCTATTGGTGCGTCTTGGTGTAATATGAGTATAGGACAGATGATAAAAATCCCTCTGATAAAGGGTCAGAGGGATTTGATATCGTAGGTCTAATTGTCATACACTATTTATTTTCGGCATCGATGGCTTTGATTTTCTGCCGAATCAGTTCAAGGTCATCTTTTAGCTTGCTTACTCTTCTATTCATTTCGTCAATCAAGCTATTACCTTTCTTGCTGCTGGCATTGAGGAACCCCAAGTTGTTTTCATAGGTGGTAATCTCTGATTTTAGCTGTTCGTAACGGCGCATCAGTCGGCCACGTTCGTTGTCGAGCATATCCTCGCCTTGCTTGGCAATATTCTTGATGTTGTTTTTGAAATTATCCAAGCGCTGCTTGCTAACAGTAATATTCAGCTGCTTGTATAGAGCATCAACTACTTTGTGATATTCTTTGAATAGCTTGTCTTTCTCCTTGAAAGGTACATGTCCTATCTGGCTATATTCTTCGGTTAGCTGCTGCATAGTGGCCTGTGTGTTGTCGGTGGCGTTCTGCAGAAGGTCTTTTAGCTTCCCTATAATTTCTTTTTTCCTACTCAAATTCTGCTGTTCTTCATTGTGTGCTCCGGTTGAAGCAGCATTTCGAGCCTCAAAGAACTTGTTGCAGGCGTCTACGAAATTAGCCCATAACTGGTCGCCCACTTTCTTGGGTACCATACCAATGGTTTTCCATTCTTTCTGTAGCTTGATGAGCTTGTCAGATGTTGCCTTCCAGTCTGTAGAGGTCATTAGAGCCTGTGCTTGTTCTACCATTTCTCTCTTTTTTCTGGTATTTTCGGCAAGCTTCTCTTTCATGCCTTTGAAGAATTCGGCTTTCCGGCCGAAGAAGTCGTCACAGGCGGTACGGAAACGCTCGAATATCTTTACGTTCATCTTTTGCGGAGCAAATCCTATGGTCTTCCATTCTGCCTGTATTTCGATTATCTGCTTAGTGTGGCTTTCCCAGTCGGCAGCGTTCTTGTTTTCTTCTTTGGCGATAGTTTCTACTTTTTCGCAGAGTTCGGTTTTGCGGGCCAAGTTTTCTTCCTCTCTAGCGCGTATTTCTTCGAAATATTGTTGATGGCGCTTGTTGATTATTGTAGATGCTGCCTTGAAGCGAGCCCATATCTGCTCACGAAGTTCTTTGGCTACTGGACCTATTTCGCGATATTGCTGATGCAATTCCTGTAGCTGGTGGAAAGCCGAAATGGCATCGGGTTCGTCGGCCAATTTTTCGGCGGCTTCACAGAGTTGTGTCTTCTGTTCAAGATTTTTCTTAAAATCGTATTCGCGCAACTCGCGGTTAAGGTTTAGTAGGTCGTAGAACTGCTCTACATAGAGCTGATAGTTACGCCACAACTCGTTAGCCTTGTCAGCGGGTACGGCTTTAATTTCTTTCCATTCCTGCTGTAGAACCTTGAAATCGTTGTACGACTTATTGGCTTCTTCGGGCGAGGTAGACATCATCTTTATTTTCTCGATGATTTGCAGTTTGCGCTGCAGGTTTTCCTTCTTTTCTTCTTCTTGTTGTTGGAAAACTTTGGCTCTTTTCTCTTTGATAAGTATCATCTCAGCCTTGAACAGTTCTTCGCTATCATCGGCTTTCATTACGTATGTTTCTGGAGTGCCTCCATTCTCTATAAAAGCTTTTTGGTCGGCCTCTCGCTCAGCAAAGAGCTGCTTGTAGAATGCTGTTTTTAGATGGTCTATCTCTTCTTTTACAGGAATTTCGTCGTTGTGTGCCAACTCTTTAACTCTTTCTATCACTTCTTGCTTTGAAGCGTATGTTTTTAGGGGCTCTGTTTGAGTTTCCGACTCCGTTTTCTGGGTATCGGGCTTGCATTCAAATGCCTCGGTGTTGGTTTCTACGTTGGCAACCTGGGTTGCCGTTGCTTCTTCGGTAATGTCCTGATTCAGGATTTTGTCTTGAGAGTCCATCATTTCACTGTTTAGTTTATGATTATCAGTATCCACTAAATATTATTATGTAGAGTGCAAACTTAAAAAAAAACTTTCTATTCGCCTAACAAAATATAATTTTTCTTGTCGTTTGTGGCTATAATAGTCGTTTGAAGCGTAATATCCACCATGTAAATCCTGATACGAGTATAGAAATAATGATGGCTATTACAAAACCGTAGTTGTTGTTCTCCATTCCGTTGATGAGGTTCATGCCGAAGAATGAAGAAATCAACGTGGGCAACATCATGATAATACTGATGGATGTCAGCGTACGCATAGTGGTGTTCATATTGTTGTTGATGATGCTCGAGTAAGTGTCCATGGTAGACTCGAGAATATCTGAGTAGATGTTGGTAGTCTCTCGGGCTTGGGTCATCTCGATGTTTACATCTTCTATGAGGTCGGCATCCAATTCGTCTACTTGCAACTTAAATTTCAGTTTAGACAATAGGTTCTCGTTACCTCGGATAGATGTAATAAAGTAGGTAAGTGAGTCTTGCAGACGCGACAGTCCTATCAGACTTTCATTATTTACGCCGTGATCCAAGTTGTGTTTGGCCTTTTCTATCAATGCACTTATTTGCTTGAGGCGTTTCAGATACCATACTGCGCTCGATAGGAATAGTCTGAAGATAAGGTCTACATAGTCCGTAAATCCTTGGCCGCGCTTCTGCTGGTACGATACGAAGTCTATCATCATATTGGTTTCGTAGAAGCATACAGTGATGGTAACATCGCGCTTATGAATGATACCCAACGGTACTGTGGTGTAGGGTGTACGTGAACGCACCTCTTTGACATAGGGTATACGTAGAATTATGAGCATCCAACCGTCATCGTACTCAAAGCGGGCACGCTCGTCGGTATCGCTGATGTCTGAAAGAAAATAATCGGGAATGTTGAAGCGTTGTTCCAGCTCTTGCTGGTCTTCATCGGTAGGACAGGTTATTTGTATCCAGCAGTTAGGTTGCCATTCTTTTATGGCAACAAGATTCTTGTCTATGTTCCAGAATGTCTTCATGTTGTTTGTCTCCGTAGTTAATAAATGGGTCAATAGTCGGAGCTTGTTTTGTACATGAAGCATGCTCCGGCTTACAGCTTAGAATTTTCCGCGTGATAATCGTCCATATAATGTTGATAATTGGTTTGTTGTCTGCAAAAGTAATAAAAAACTCTGTAACGTGACAATATTCCGAAATAAATTCAGTAAAATTTACTACAAATGGCTAATTTGTAAAACCACCCACGATATAATAGAAAGAGTGCGACTGGAAAAGTCTTCCTGTCGCACTCTTATAGGTATCACGATTCTTGATGGTTATTTCTCGGGAGCTTGTTCTATAGTGGCCGTAAGCAAGTTCCAGAAAGGAACCATGGTTGATATTTGGCATCGTTCACTGGTGGTGTGGGGCGAGCATAGCGTGGGTCCCATGCTTACAACATCCATATTAGGGTATTTGCCCAAGATTACAGAACATTCCAGTCCGGCATGGTCTACTTGTACTAATGCCTCTTTGCCGTTCTGTTCTTTGTATATCTTGCCCAACAAGTTTAGAATTTCGCTGTCAGGATTAGGATCCCACCCGCCGTAGTCGCCGCTTGTCTCAACTTTCATTCCAGCCATATTGAAACAACTTTGCAGCGTGTTGACAATGTAATCTTTCATATCTTCGCGCGAGCTACGAGCCAGTATCTTGAAGGCAGCCTTGCCGTTCTCAATGTCAATGATGGCCAGATTGCTTGAAGTTTCTACCACATTGGGGTATACAGGTATCATGCGTATCACACCATCGTGGCAGGCGTAGATGGCGTCAACTAAATTGTCTTGAATTTCTACCGGAACTTCGGTCTTTGGAGTTTCTACTTCTTCTATAAAGAGTTCTATTCCGTTTTCGATGGTCTTGTATTCGTCTTCAAAGTCTGATTTCCATTCGGCCACCAGGTCTTTGAGTGCTTCTACATTGTCTTTGGGAAGCGTAAGCACAGTTTCTGCCTTGAACGGGATAGCGTTGCGCATATTTCCTCCGTGCCATGTGGCAAGTCGGGCGTCGCATTCTTCTATAGCTTCGCGTACAAGTCGTACCATTAGTTTGTTGGCATTTGCGCGCCCCTCGTGTATTTCCAGTCCAGAGTGTCCGCCACGCAGTCCTTTGAGAGTTATTTTTACAGCTGCATCTTCTGCGTCGGTCTCTGCTTCTTGATATGCTAGTGAAGCGTCAATGTCTATGCCACCGGCAGATCCGATAACGAATTTCCCCCAAGTTTCAGAGTCGAGATTGAGCAGGATGTCGGCCTTGAGAACACCTTCTTCCAGGTCGTTGGCTCCGTACATCCCCGTCTCTTCATCGGCAGTAATGAGAGCCTCTATAGGACCATGCTTCAGGTCTTTTGCGGCCATTACGGCCATGATAGTGGCAACGCCCAAACCGTTGTCTGCACCAAGTGTAGTACCTTTAGCTTTGACCCAGTCGCCGTCGATAAAGGTTTCTATAGGATCGGTCTCAAAGCAGTGGGTGCTTTCAGGAGTTTTTTGTGGAACCATATCCATGTGTGCTTGCAACAGGATGGTCTTGCGGTTCTCGTAGCCTGGTGTAGCCGGTTTCCGCATGATAATGTTGTTGCCTTTGTCCTTAAAGGCTTCAACACCTGCTTGTGCTGCAAAATCCAGTAAGAACTGCTGTACTTTCTCCAGGTGCCCCGAAGGACGGGGAACCTTTGTTAATGCGTCGAAATTAGTCCATACGCACTCTGGCTTCAAATTCTTAATCTCACTCATGATATATTGGTATTTGTTTGGTTATTTCCTGTGTCTTGTATGCGAGGGGTAAACATAAGGGCAATCCATGCATAGATACCTATAAAGACTACCAACATAGTCTGTACGGCGTGTACTATGAGTACAAAATATAAAGCATCGGTATCGGTTACCCCATAGAGTATCAGCATGGTTTTTACGGCAAAGTGCCAAGGACCTGCGCCGTTGGGCGTGGGTACCAGTACGGCCACTGAACCTACTACAAAGGTAACAAGAGCGCATGAGAGTCCCAAATGCGCTGTGGCATCAAAGCAGAAAAAGGTAAGGTAATAATGCAGAAAGTAACACCCCCATATGGCCAGTGTGTATAGAATGAAGCGGATCGGACTGTCCATTCTGCGTAGCGAGGTAATGCCTGCCCAAACATCGTTGAAGGTGCTTTTTACCTTATTATATATGGCTAACTGGCGCAGAATATATATGGCAAAGCCTATTGCTACCATGGCACAGATGCCTGTGACTATGTATCCAGTTGTTGAAAATTGGCATAACAAGGTGTCTAACCGTGTTCCAGTTTGGTTAAAGAACGTGTGGAATACATGAAACTGGTATAGAAAGGTAGACAGAATTAGTAAACCGATGAAAAGCGAATCTATAATTCGCTCGGTTACTACGGTGCCAATTGCTTTAGCAAACGATACACCATCGTAACGTGTCAGTACTCCGCAACGGGCCAATTCGCCTATGCGCGGTATAGCCAAACTTACTGCATATGAAAGAAATATTGATCTGACGCATGTAGTACGCCGGGGGTGTTCGCCTGCGGGATGTAGTGTGAGCAACCACCGCCATCCTCTGAATGCTTGAGCCAAAATACCGAAGGGTAGGGACAATAACATCCATGTCCAATCCATCTGGCTTTTCATAACATTGCCTAACTGAGCGAAGTCAAAGCCACGGTACATCCAATACAATATGGCGCTACCCAGTGTTAGTGAGAGCGCTACCTTTAATATATTGTTCCCTTTGTTCTTCAAATTCTGTTGTTTTAACTGCAAATTTAGATAAAAAACCGGAGAGAATACAAAATAAATCTATTTATTTTTAGGGCCACCCTTTATTCTTTAGGCGTAGTTTTAATTGTAGAAAAGATAGTTTAGAATAACTTCTCGCTGTCTCGCTTGGCTCATCGCTACCTGCAGAAAAAAGAAAAAATAAAAATACGGAGAATGGCAGCGTAAGCCAAGCGAAGCATCTTTGTCAATTACTTTAAGTTTTTTATGGTCATTACATTATTATATGGTATGTCTTATATGCTTTTTGTTTTTGCATTACAAAATTATGCAATTAGCAACCTGTTGCCAAAATATTATACCCTAAAAAATAGTCAAAATACTTTTTTATAAATAAAATATATCCTAAAAAATAGTCAATATACAAAGAATATCGTTAACTTTGTCATCTCTAATTTGCAAATTTACAACTATGGGCGATCAATTATCTTCTGAAAAACAATCTTTGACTTTATCTATGCGGATAGATAATCTGTTGGGGCGTTATGAGGCAACTTATATAGGGCGACACCGACTTGTTATTTTATCAATTTATTTTATAGCCTTGGTGTTGTTGTTAATGTCTAATATTTTAGGTATATCCGGCGCATTTTATCCGTTTTTCACCATATCCAATATGGTGGTGCTCGTGGCGGCCTGTATTCTAGCTATGGGATATCTTTGCCGCAAGATAGATATCGTTACCACGCTTTCGTTGATGACTCTGTTTACTCAATTGGGCGTATCGGCCGATACACTCTATTGTGGTTTCGATCCGGCTGTTCCTAATAAGTATACGGTGATTATCATCAATATGTTGTTGTTGGCTGGTAATACTATTGTGGCACTGTCTACCTATCTTACACGTGTAACCCAGGCCCATACCATTATTATATTGGTTACTTATACTGTGTGTATGATTGAAACTAAAGATTCTGTGCTTGTGGATTATTACTTTATGCTCTTTATGGTGCTGTTGTTCTTTAGTTTTCTAGGCTTTCATATTGCCAAAAATGCTCGTAGATTGGAGGTTGAGAATACCGAATTACGTAAAGATGAAGCTCGGCTATTGCAGGTATTGAGGTTAAACAAAAAACAGGTGAAGGCATATATCTGCTTGGCATCAGAGCGGCATGACCCAATGCAGACGCATAATCTTTTGGAATTGCTTGGTGAGACTTCGCAAAAGAATATTCTTGCCAATGTAACAGAGTATCTGCGGATAAACAATACGGAAAAGTTGCATATAGATGAGTGTTTTCCAGAACTTACATCCTCAGAGAAGGCTATATGTCAACTGGTTCTTCGGGGCAAGAAATTGGGTGAAATATGTAGTATACTTGGTAAGACGGAGAGTAATGTCAATACCCAACGTGCCAATATTCGCCGCAAACTAGGGTTGTCTACGCCCGAAAGTTTGCAAAAAGCTTTGGAACGGAGAATGGAGAAAACTATAGACCCACCAGCAGTGTAAGAGTGTGCGAGTTGGTACGGCAGGGCTTGATGATGTTAGGCCGCTTAGAAATGAGCTACCAATTCGATGGCTATTTTGTCGTGTTCAGAGGGTTTTACCACAGCTCCCGATGCGTATAGGTATTTCTCGTAGTTTATGCGTATGTCGCTAATGTATGGTTTGTCAAGACTTAGTGTGAATCCTCCGGTAATACGGCTACGCTGGTAGTCGTTTACAATTAGTTGCCCATTTTCGTCTTTGTCGCTACCGGTATACTTGTATCCATCGCTATGATTGGTCATGAAGTCGTAGCGTAGCAGTGGTGACACTTTGGTAAAGCATCCTTTCTTTAGGGGAATGTCGTAGTTAACAAAAAAGTTAGCGGCGTGTACTGGCTTGAATGCACCATCATCGTAATGCTTGTACAGATATTCTCCTTCTACTATTAGTCTACGATGGTGATAACTTAGGGCTGCATCGTACATCATTATTCCAATAGCCTCCGGTCTTGCCTTTTGTGCGCTCAGTACCACGTTCATGCCGCATGGGAGTAAGGCTTGAACCTTTGTTGAAAAGTTAGTGCCGTTTGTCCAGTAGTCTTTTTGGCTGGTGAGGCCAGAACCATTGTAAAGTCCGGCTTCAACGATTACAGGAAATCCCATTCTGAAGTCGTATCTTACCTTGGCGCCAACATCGCGAATGTTTCCTACTTGTTTGGCTACGAATGACCGGTTAATAAAATACTGTTGGTGGGGTGAACGGTGGGCGTCAATTGTAAAGGGTACGCGCATTTGTCCCAAGGTAAAAGTTAATTTATTAGAGGCGTGTATACTAGTATAGGCATCGAGCATTCTTATGCTTCCTTCATCGCATAGGTCTATCTCGGCTTTGTAGGAAACCTTGGAAGAAAGATCGCCCGATACGTTTATTCTGGCGGTGCGCACCTGAAATCTTCCTTCGTGTTCGCTTGTTTGGTATTCGTACTTTGTTCGCAATGTCCCGCCTATGTTCATGCTTTTTTGTTGATTATCCTGTGCCGAGGCAATATTTCCGCCGGCTATGCCATAGGTTAGCATCCAAAGGAATGTACTGAAAAACTTGTAGTTCATAAACATTTTAATTTTGGGCAAAATTACGACATTCTTTTTATGTAACCGTTACGTTTTTGTTACAATTTAGTTGCCCATGGAGTGTTTGTATGTATCAGCGAATTCATTTCTATACTCTTGTAGGGTGATAGATAATCACACTGTTGTTTATCGAATTCGCCGATAGGTGCTTATAAATTGTAACCGTTAAACTTTCTTAATCAAAAGTCGAAATTAAGGGCGGTT
>CAVHVH010000044.1:0-15596 GCA_963639385.1 Oscillospiraceae bacterium | reverse complement strand
AAAAATAATTATTACTTCTCTAACCATGTTCTTTTTATACAGAAATCGAACAAAACGAACATTTATTCCTTGCAAAGGATAAGGAATATAAAGTTTTCCCTAACAAAAGCCGACTTTACAAATCATACTTTTATTAGGGAAAGAAATTCTGGTACAGAAAGAATGTAGGGCGGTTCTAAAAATTACCACCGCCAAGTACATTTTTTTGTTGGAGAATTTCGTTTTGTCATCTTTATGTTAGCGGGCAGAGAAACGGCTGCACCATTTATCCTTTTATCACTGCCAACGGAAGAAGTCTTGTACGTACTTTTACCAAATCGAGCTCGTTAGTTATAACCTCTTCTATATCCTTGTAGGCGCCAGAAGCCTCCTGCATATCATTTTGGTTTCGTATGGCATGAACAATACCTTTGGCTTCAAGTTGAGCCACTTCTTCTGCCATATTCAGTGTACGAATGGCTGCCTTGCGTGAGAGTACTCGCCCTGCTCCATGCGAGCAAGAACAGAAAGAATTTGGATTACCCAAACCTTCTACAATATATGAGGCTGTACCCTGCGAACCGGGAATTATACCAACAACACCTTTACGTGCCAATGTAGCTCCCTTACGGTGTACGAAGACATTTTTGCCAAAGTGATTTTCGCACGCAGCGTAGTTGTGGGCAATATTAATCATTGGCTCAAACTCTATCCCCTTCAGTGTATCGGCAAGTACCTCCTCTATTCTGTCCATCATTAGCTTTCGGTTGCATAAAGCAAAGTCAACGCAGTACTCCATTTCTTTCAAGTACATAGTAAACTCCTGTGAGCCTTGGGGGAGAAAGGCAAGATTAATATCTGGCGACACAACCGAGTACCAACGTGCATTCAGCATCTTTGCCATTTCATTATAGTAAGCACCTACTCTTGCTCCAAGGTTTCTTGAACCAGAATGGAGCATTATCCAAAGCGTATCGTCTTCGTCCTTCTGCAACTCTATGAAATGGTTGCCGCCACCGAGAGTCCCTACTTCATGGAGTATTGACTGTTGTCGGTTCTTTACAATAGTCATCTTTTCTATCTCGTGACCTTGGGGAAGAAACCGCGCCTCTTGCGCCTCCTCGTGGTGGTCCATACCGAGTGGGATACGTTTGCGAATTCCATTCATTATCTTTTTGCGGAGTACATCCTGTGAAATTGTGCTTGCTTTCCAGTTTGTCTTTACGGCACACATGCCACAACCTATATCTACACCTACTGCATTGGGTATAATAGCACCATCACAAGCCAACACGCCACCGATAGGCATTCCCATGCCTGCATGAACGTCGGGCATGATGGCAAGATGATGATAGAGAAAAGGCAGGGTGGTGAGATTTTCTATCTGACGCATAGCCGAATTCTCCACAAGGGTTGCCCAGATTTTTACTGGACGATTGTTAATCATCTTTTCGTTCATAGTCTTTGCTTCTTATTTTTTTAAACATTACATAAGTGGTGCCTATAGCTCAGTTTTTCTTGTTTTCGGTTACAAAGTTATAAACGTACTGCGCAGTCTTTCTGCGTACTTCAAAAAAATAATGAATATCAGGCATAAGGGTGGTTCTAAAAATTACCACCGTTAAGTTTATACCTTCATTGCGAGATGACGTTTTGCCGTCTTTTGGTTTCTTTTCGGTTCAAAGCTAATTTATAGAACCACCCATAAAAGTTTAAAAATATGATTGTAATGCAGGCTGTTTGCATAGATTTTCTGTATCTTCGCAGAGTCATCAACCAAAACTTACGATTATGCCTGCAAACAAAAATGCCCTCATCCGCTATAAGACCATAGACAACTGTCTTCGTAACCAGTATCGCCGTTGGACCTTAGAAGACCTTGTTGATGCGTGTTGCGATGCCCTATACGATATGGAGGGCATCACGAAGGGAGTTTCTACACGTACCGTTCAGGGCGATATTCAAATGATGCGGTCAGACAAACTTGGTTATAATGCGCCTATCGAAGTATACGACCACAAATATTATCGTTATGCCAAAGAGGGATATTCTATCATGGATATGCCTATGTCGCAGAATGACTATGATGTGATGCAAGAAGCGGTAGAAATGCTTCGCCAACTCGAAGGATTCGAACAGTTTTCTGAGATGAGTGATATTGTCAGTAGGCTTCAAGACAAGCTTGCTATCTCACGCAACAACCGTAAACCTATCATCCATTTTGACAGTGTTCCTGATCTAAAAGGCTTGAAGCTCCTCAATCCCCTTTACAATTACATTGCACAACAGCAAACGTTGCGAATTATGTATCAGCCGTTTTCAGCCCGCAAACCCACTGAGTACATATTATATCCCTATCTCTTGAAAGAGTTCAGAAACCGATGGTTCCTCTTTGGTTCAAAGGCAAGCAATCTATTGCTCTACAATCTTGCTCTC
The DNA here is from genome assembly GCA_963639385.1 of Oscillospiraceae bacterium. GTDB lineage: Bacteria > Bacteroidota > Bacteroidia > Bacteroidales > Bacteroidaceae > Prevotella. Next base: position 13,181 of record CAVHVH010000044.1, on the reverse strand, counting down.
GACAGAATTATCAGTGTAGAACCTTCGGATGTGCCGTTTCGCAAGAACCCGAATTTTGACCCCGAACATTTCTTTGATGACGTTATAGGTGTTAGCAAGAATATCAAGAACACCCCTCGCTGTATAAAATTTTGGGCATCGCCTGAACAGAGCAAGTATATCAAGACAAAACCTATACATTCTTCTCAAAGAGTGATAAAAGAAAATCCCGAAGATGGCAGTTGTATCTTCAGAATTGACGTGGTAATAAACTTCGAAATGTATTCTGTATTCATGAGTTATGGGCCAGGTATTAAAATTATCTATCCTCACAATGCGGTAAGATATATGCAATCAAAATACAAAGAAGCCCTTAATCTCTATAACTCTACTATAGGGGAGAACCAAGAGTAGATATAGGGTGCACAAGACTTTGAAAGTGTATCCTACATTGTCAACGGATTGAATAGTCAGCAGAAGCTCGACAATTATTTTGCGGAGCGGACAGGTCATGTAAACATGGCTTGTCGGCTCCATTTTTTAGTCTGAAACCTAAATTGGTGAAATCCAAACAAAACGAACATTTCTTCCTTACAATGGATAATAAGGATAGCTAGATTTCGCTTTACTTTTGCAACTGAATTTAATAGTAAACAATCGATATGAAGAATAATGTATTATTATTGGCAGCAGTAACTATGCTAACATCTCTTTCCGCCCAAGCCTTATCGCTGGAAGAGGCACGAAGAATGGCACACTGCAACTATCCGGCTATACGCCAATACCGAATGATAGAGCAGAGCCGTGACTTCACTATAGACAATGTGGCAAAAGGATGGTTCCCTAAGGTAAGCGCAACGGCTGGGGCGTATGGCTTTACAGACATATTGAAGGCCAATGCACAGATGAGTAAAATGGGTATCGACACGAAAAACTGGATGACAAGTGCATCGGTCACAGTAACACAGAGCATATATGACGGCGGACTTACTGCCGCGCAAAGGCAAGTAGCCTCAGCACAAAGCGAAGTACAACGGCGACAACTGGACATATCGATGTATGTTGTAAACGAACGCATAGACCAACTCTTCTTCGGCATCCTATTAATTGACGAACAGCTAAAGCAGAACCAGCTGCTTTTGGTCGACCTTACCACGAGCGAACAGACTATAAGGAGCATGATTAAGAGTGGAGTGGCCAACCAGGGCGACCTTGAAAGCATTCTGGTAGAAAAACTGAAAGCTGAGCAGCAAGGAGAAGCACTGAAGGCTTCGCGAAAATCTTACCTGCGAATGCTTAGCGTATTTATAGGGAAAACCTTAACAGAGAACGAACCTATAGAAAAGCCAACCTCTATTACCTCGTTCGGACAAAGCGCAGTGAACCGTCCCGAAATGGCCTATTATCTCTCTCAAAATATTCTGCTTGATGCACAACGAAAACAAACAGATAGTAGGCTACGCCCCACAATAAATTTATTTGGTATGGGTATAATTCACTCTAAAGTGAGCCAGCTTTTTAACCCAGGAATACTTATGGGCGGTGTATCAGTATCTTGGAACATCGGAGCTCTCTACACCCACAAAAACGATCTGAGAAAGATAGAGGTGCAAAAAGCTATAAACGAGTCAGAACGCCAAATTTTTCTCTTCCAAAACCGCCTGCAAAACGAAGAAAATATAGGCGCCATAGAATCTCTGCGCAAACAGATAGCACAGGATGAGGAGATAGTTAAACTGCGCGAAAGCATACGCAACAAGAGCGACAAGAAGGTGCAATTAGGCACAGAGAGTGTTAACGAACTGATACGCGACATCCATGCCGTAAGTATGGCAAGGGCACAAAAAGCACAACATGAGATAGAACTTTTGAAAGAAATATACAATCAAAAATACATCAACAATGAATAAAATAAAAGTATCGGGCCTCACAATGATGGCCATAGCCATGTGTATTGCATCATGCAGCAACAACGAAAACGAATATGACGCCACTGGCACATTCGAGGCTACAGAAGTAACTGTAGCCGCCGAACAGAACGGCAAACTGCTACAAATGGATATAAATGAGGGAGATAGGATAGCTGAAGGCCGACAGGTGGCACTCATAGATACCGTACAACTCTACCTGAAAGCGCGACAGACTGGTGCTGCCAAGCTGGTATATGCTTCACAGCGGCCTGATATAGAGAAGCAGGTAGCAACAACCCGCCAACAACTTGCCAAAGCACGCGAAGAATACAACCGTTTTACAACACTGGTGAAAGACGGAGCTGCAAACCGCAAGAGCCTTGACGATGCACATAACCAAGTACTGGTATTGCAACGCCAACTGGAGGCGCAACAATCATCGCTCCACACTGCCACCAACAGTCTGAATGCACAAATGGGTACGGCTGACATCGAGAAACTACAGGTGGCCGACCAACTAAGAAAGTGCCACATAGTATCGCCCATATCGGGCACAGTGCTGGAGAAATACATGGAGCGGGGCGAATTTGCCACCATCGGGAAACCTATCTTCAAAATGGCCGACACCAACCACATGTTCTTGCGAGCCTACATCACTTCTGCCCAACTCAAGGATATCAAGATAGGAACACCGGCAAAGGTATTTGCCGACTATGGCAACGGCGAAAAGAAGGAATACAAGGGAAAAGTAACGTGGATATCGGAGAAATCGGAGTTTACACCGAAAACCATATTGACTAACGACGAGCGTGCCAACTTGGTTTATGCCGTGAAGATAGCCGTAAAGAACGACGGTTATATAAAGATAGGCATGTATGGAGAAGTAAAATTTTGACAGTTATCTTAGGGAAATGGAACAGGCAATAGAAGTAAAGAATGTTGCCAAACTATACGGCAAAGTGGAGGCTCTAAGCAATGTAAACTTCAGCGTAGAAAGGGGCGAAATATTCGGGCTAATTGGTCCAGACGGGGCAGGAAAGACAACGCTCTTCCGCATTCTTGCCACACTGCTTTCGGCAGATAGCGGTGAAGTAACAATTGAGGGATTCGATGTTGTGAGAGACAGAAAAAAGATACGACAAATAACGGGGTATATGCCGGGCAAATTCTCGCTCTACCAAGACCTCTCTGTAGAAGAGAATTTGGAATTCTTTGCCACACTATTCGGTACCACTATCGAGGCCGAATACGACCACATAAAAGCTATATACTCACAGATAGAGCCTTTCAAGAAGCGACGTGCTGGAGCACTATCGGGCGGCATGAAACAGAAACTCGCCCTCTCATGCGCCTTGGTACACAAGCCTCATATTCTCTTGCTCGATGAACCCACTACGGGCGTTGACCCTGTGAGCCGCAAAGAGTTTTGGGATATGCTCGAAACATTGCCCGCACGGGGCATCACCATCATTGTATCCACTCCTTACCTTGACGAAGTACGCCGTTGCCACCATATAGCCTTCCTGCAAGAGGGAAAGGTGATGGGTATAGGCAAACCCAGCAAGATACTCGAAACATTCAGCGATGTATTCAACCCGGGAGGGTCTGAAGAACGCAAATATAAAGATGATTGCCCTAACTCCCTGTATTCTACCCTACCCTCTTCTAAAAACTCTATCGAAGTAGAACACTTGGTAAAAGCCTTCGGAACATTCCGTGCCGTTGACGACATATCTTTCTCTGTAAAGCGGGGCGAAATATTCGGTTTTCTCGGTGCCAACGGAGCCGGAAAGACCACTGCCATGCACATTCTTACGGGTCTAAGCCAACCCACAAGTGGCAGTGGACGGGTGGCAGGATGCGATATTGTAACCGAGTATGAACAAATAAAGAAGCATATAGGATATATGAGTCAGAAATTCTCGCTCTACGAAGACCTTACCGTAAGGGAGAATATACGTCTCTTCGCCGGCATCTACGGTATGAAAGACCATGACATCAAACGTAAGACAGAGGAGTTACTCAACCGTTTGAACTTCATCGATCATGGCAATGACATCGTAGAGAGCCTCCCCTTGGGATGGAAACAGAAGCTCGCTTTCTCGGTCAGCATCTTCCATAACCCAGAGATAGTATTTCTTGACGAACCTACGGGAGGTGTTGACCCCGCCACACGCCACCAGTTTTGGCAGCTTATCTACGAGGCTGCCAACCAGGGTATCACCGTATTCGTAACTACCCACTATATGGACGAGGCCGAATATTGCGACCGCATCTCCATAATGGTAGACGGAAAGATTAAGGCCCTGGGCACACCCGCAGAGCTGAAGCAACAATTGCACCAACCCGATATGGACGGAGTATTTACCTGCTTAGCCCGCCAATCGATAAGAAACTAAGATAGTTATGTTTATAGCTTTTATCATCAAGGAAACCCGACATATACTGCGCGACAAGCGCACTATGCTTGTACTCTTTGGTATTCCCATTATACAAATGTTACTCTTCGGGTTTGCCATCTCTACCGATGTACGCAACGTAAGAACCGCAGTGGTGCTCTCTTCTACCGACCACAAAACGCAACAAATGGTGGAGAAACTGGGAGCCAACGAATATTTCAATATCTTATATAAAGTAAACACAGCAAACGAGGCAGAGCGTCTAATCCGCCATCAGAAAGCCGATATCGCCATAGTGTTTGGCAATAGTTTTGCTTCGGCCCATTCTGGCATACAGATAATAACAGATGGTGCCGACCCCAGTATGGCACAGATGTATGCCAACTATGCTACGCAGATATTGCAGAGAACGGATATGCCTATCCGGTCGTCGCTTCTTTTCAATCCGCAGATGCGTAGCAGCTACAACTTTGTACCGGGTATCATGGGCATTATCTTGATGCTTATTTGTGCCATGATGACAAGCATAAGCATAGTAAGAGAGAAGGAGCGAGGCACTATGGACTTACTCACTGTAAGTCCGGTACGCCCAATGACTATCATCATAGCCAAGGCAACACCCTATCTTGTTCTTGCCTTTGTTATCCTAACCACTATCCTGCTGATAGCCAAATATGTATTAATGGTACCCTTGGCCGGAAGCTTAGCCTGGATATATGTTGTGTCGGGTATCTACATTCTCCTTGCCCTATCGTTGGGATTGCTCATCAGCTCTATAGCCAAGACTCAACTGGTAGCTCTGCTCGCATCGGCCATGATGCTCATGATGCCTTGTATCTTGCTCAGCGGCATGATTTATCCGGTAGAGAGTATGCCTGAAATACTGCAATATGTGTCGGCCGTAATACCCCCGAGATACTACATCTCTGCTATGCGCAAACTGCTGGTAATGGGTGTGGGTATAGACAAGGTGGTTACTGAGGTAGTAGTACTGTCGGCCATGACCGCAGCGCTACTTACTGCAGCACTTGTCAACCTAAAAAAAGAAAGGTAAAGATATGGCATTAAAATATTTATTGCAAAAAGAGTTTCTACAGATGCGGCGCAACGCCTTCATTCCACGCCTTATTATGATGTTTCCCATTGTTATGATGTGCGTAATGCCGTGGGTAATGAGTCTGGAGATTAAGAACATAGTAGTTGACGTGGTTGACAACGACCGCTCTACCCTTTCAACCCAACTAGTACACCGTATCGAGCAAAGCAACTATTTTGTATTCGGCGGACAGAAAACCAATTATTCAGCGGCTCTTGCTGACGTAGAACGCTCAAAGGCAGATGTAATAGTGGAGATTCCTGCACATTTCGAACGGGATACTAAAAAGGGCAACAAACCGCAAATTCTTGTAGCAACGAATGCCGTTAACGGAACCAAAGGAAACATGGCCAATTCGTATATGGACAATATCATCATGGGGCATCTTTCTTCGTTTTCTGCCACAGCAAATTCTTTTGCCGACACATCCCCTATGTCTGTGCTCTACCTTTACAACAAGAGCCTCAACTACAAAGTGTTTATGATACCGTCGCTAATGGCCATCCTTATTCTGCTGATGTGCGGTTTTCTGCCTGCCCTCAACATAGTGAGCGAAAAGGAAAGCGGCACCATAGAGGCCATCAATGTTACTCCCATAAGGAAATGGGAGTTTATCCTTGCCAAACTAATACCCTACTGGTTGGTTGGCATGGTGGTGATGACTGTAAGCTTTGTCTTGGCATGGGCAGTGTACGGCATTACATCGGCCGGCAACATAGCATGGGTTTATCTGCTGGCAATGCTCCTGGCATTCATCGTGAGCGGATTGGGGCTGGTCATCTCTAATTACAACAGCACCATGCAGCAGGCCGTCTTCGTAATGTGGTTCATTGTGATGTGTATTCTGCTCTTGAGCGGTCTCTTCACCCCTGTACGTTCCATGCCCCACTGGGCTTATCTTACCACCTACGTCAACCCCATGCACTACTTTATCGATGCCATACGCACCGTCTTTGTGCGTGGCGGCAATTTCGGATGCATAGCCCATCAGGTTATTGCCCTTTCCATTATCGCCCTCATTGTGAACATGTGGGCCATACTCAGCTACCGCAAACGTGGAGTATGAGCAGAATAAGTGAGCCATATTTGCTTTACACGAAAGACCTTCATAAAGATGGACATGCACTACTAATGCCCATATATGACCCCCTTATTATAAAAACGCCCTAAAGAGGATACTACCCTAAAGAAAAAACAAATAATTACTTTGCGCTCCACCTGATTTGCACTAACTTTGCATTAATGAAAAAAGTTCATCTTAAAAAGATTTCCATGGGTGCTCCTTATATTCTGTTAGCCGGAATGGGATGCTTTGTTGCTGCATACGCCATAACTAACCCATGGATAAAAGATACGCTTTTACTCAGCGGACTCGCTGCTGTAACAATAAGCGTAATACTCTATGTATTATTGTGGAAGAACAATCTGTAACGCATATATGAAACATATTATAACAACACTGTTTGCCATAGGGATGATGGCTGCGGCCCAGGCACAAGACTTTGAACAATATTTTACTGACCGCACCCTAAGGCTCGACTATATATTTGAGGGTAATGTCAAAGAGCAGCATATAGCCCTTGACCAACTCAATGTAAGCGAACGGTGGTACGGCAAAAGAAAACGGCTGGCCGAACTGCCTATACAAGGCAACGGCCAACTAACGGTATATGCCCACAAAAGCCAAACGCCCATCTACCGCAACTCGTTCTCTACCCTATTCCAAGAATGGCTCAGTTATCCCGAAGCCCAGGAGGCAGCGCGCTCATTTGAGAATGTTTTTCTAATTCCTATGCCTAAAGACACGGTAGACATCACAATATGTCTATATGACAACAGACAGAAAATAACCGCAAGCTATACACACACCATAGCGCCCAAAGATATTCTGATACGCCACATCGGCACCAAGCCTACTGCATATACTACTCTGCAGCAAGCTGAAGACACAACAAAGTGCATAAACATTGCCTTTGTTGCCGAAGGATATACAGAGGCCGAAATGGACACGTTTCTCACCGATGCGCGCATTGCCACTGATGCCATATTTACGCACGAGCCATTCAAGAGCATGCGCAACAGATTCAATGTGGTGGCCGTAGAATCTGCCTCGGCAGAAAGCGGCACGTCTTCGCCAGCAGCAAATATCTGGAAGAACACTGCCTTGGGATCGCATTTCGACACTTTCTATAGCTCCAGATATCTCACCACTCTAAATATTAAAAGGCTGCACGATATTCTGGCTGGCATTCCATACGAACACATTATTATACTGGTAAACACCAATCAATATGGTGGAGGGGGTATTCTAAATTCGTACAACCTGGCAATGAGCCATCACCCAAAATTCCGGCCTGTAGTAGTACACGAGTTCGGCCACAGCTTTGCCGGACTGGCTGACGAGTACGCCTACGACTTTGAGCAGATACCTATGTACCCGCACGATGTGGAACCTTGGGAACAAAACATAACAACCAAAGTAAATTTCCACGGAAAATGGGAAAATCTGCTACGAAAAGACAAAAAGGCTGGATTCTACGAAGGAGCCGGTTATAGCCTAAAAGGTGTTTACCGCGCCTATCCAGACTGTCGCATGCGCACAAACGAAAATCCCGAATTCTGTGCAGCTTGCAGACAAGCTATAGTAAAGCTCATCAAATTCTATACCGAATAAGAGCATGCCAAAACTCCGTTCGCTTATAGTTATAGCATGTATTCTTGTAAAACCCGTGTTTGCGCTGGCGCAAGCTAACGACAAGGATCAATTAGGGCGGGCTATAGAGTATTTTCAGGCCTCTAAATACCATGAAAGCATGCTTATACTTAAACAACTCGACGACAAATACAACCTCAACCCTCGCTTTAGAGCATTTTTGGGCGTATGTTATTATTACGAGAGCGAATATACCAAAGCAGCCAATCTGCTTGAAACAACAATTCCCAAACTTACCGCTTTTTCTCCCCAAGAACAGGGCTTATACAACTGGCTATGCGGCGAAAGTCTGTTCTGGCTATGCCAATGGCAGAAAGCCATAGGCTATTACGAAGCCTCAACCCTTACACGTAACGGCAACGAAAAAGCGGATGCTTTCTATCGCATAGGCTTCTGTTACATCAACCTAAATAACATGCGAGAAGCCAAAGACTATCTTGAAAGTGCTTTAATATACTATAAGATTTCCAATAGTTCAGAGTACAAGGCCCGCATAGCTCAACTGCAAAACATGACATTGGCCTTGAAAAAACGCTTTGGCGAAGAGTAAATGCTCAACATCAGATTTACGGGTAATTTTAGTAAACAACGGTGATGTATGACCTCTAGATTATGAAACTGACGAAGTAATAGTCAATGATATTTCGTTATTGTAAACTTTTATAGATTATCAACGAGTTATCTCTATTTTAAATTTCGTGGTAAACCATTGAATATCATTGACTCAAATAGTTTGTTTACGCATTGTTTACGCAGAAATGCCGATTTGCAGAAAGTATAAAAGGATATATATAATACTTGGTAAAATGAAATCTGTTATTCTTTATTGTCGAGCAAATGAATTACCTTTGTATGTGTAATGGTTGTTGCTTTGTAAACAGCCAAGTATGGTTTAATGAAACATGAATAGTTATGTCAAAGCAAACAACAGAAATGTCTGAAGTTACAAATTTAGGCATCACAAATAACAAGATAAAATTACCTGCTTTGAATGCGGACTACATTCAAAGTTGCATATATTTTATCCGTGGCAATCAAGTTTTGCTTGATCGCGACCTTGCAAAATTATATCAAGTGGAAACACGTCAACTTAATCGCCAAGTAAAACGTAATATAGCAAGGTTTCCAGAAGATTTCATGTTTCAACTTACAATAGAGGAGGTCAATAACTTGAAGTGCCAAAATGGCACTTCAAGTTGGGGCGGTGACAGGAGAGCCTTACCACATGCATTTACAGAACAAGGCATAGCTATGCTGACAGGACTGCTGCGAAGCGAAGTAGCAATAAAGGCTAACGTAGCTATTATGCGTGCTTTTGTAGCCATGCGCCGCTTTCTTTCAGCTAATGCTGGCATGTTCCAACGAATAGAAAGATTGGAACAGCATCAGATGCTGACAGATCAAAAGATGGAACAGGTATTACAACGCATGGATGAACTGGCCCCAACTGTTACACCCGAACAAATATTTGCCACAGGCTGTGTGTGGGACGCTTGGGATTATGTTTCACAATTGATACGTAGCGCAAAGGAACGTATAGTCTTGATCGATAATTTTGTAGATGAACGCGTGCTGACATTACTCACTAAGAGGAATGTTGGAGTGCCTGCAACCATCCATTCTCGATACACAGAACAGTTCAAACTTGACTTAGACAAACATAACACGCAATACGAAGCTATTGAATTTATCCAACTTCCTCATAAGTCACATGACCGATTTCTTATTATCGATAATGATGTTTACCTACTTGGTGCAAGTGTAAAAGACATGGGGACAAGTCTTTGTGCCATTACAAAAATGGAAGTATCGCCAACAATTTTATTGGCTTTGCTGAAATAAAATCATTGCACAAGCCACACCCAACTCATACAATTTGCTTACCCAACTACACTAAAAAAGCACTTACGATTTCTCGTAAGTGCTTGATTATTATTGTGGACCAGATAGGGCTTGAACCTATGACCTCCAGATTATGAGTCTGTTGCTCTAACCAACTGAGCTACAAGTCCAGGCTTGTATGCAACATACATACTTGCTTTAGTGGGTGCAAAGTTACTGCTTTGAGTGCAAACAACCAAATTTTTTCCAACAAAATTCAACTTGGCGGCCAAAAGTTTTGCTTGTGAGAGGCCTTAAAAGCATAGACTTTGCTTAAAATGGATACAAGAAAAAGCAACTTGGCAGCCACCGCTATAGCGGTAACATTATGCCCTGGCAGAATACACAGGCGCATGATGTTTGCACCAAGTTGCTTTTGATTGGCCGTTACTTTACGGTGGCCTTTATCAGTTTTTCTCCAGCCGGACGGGTAGAGTCTTTCTCGTAGAACTCTGAATATTTACCAGCAGGAAGGTCAGACAGTACATAAGCATTGCACTTACGACCTGCTATCACCTTATCTGTAGCTGCAGTATTGATAGCAGTGGCTATCAACCCTACCAGAGCGCCAAAACCACCACTACCTCCGCTTACACTGGTATCTACCTTTATATTGCCTTCGCGGGTGTACAGAGTCTGCCCCGTTTTGGTTGAGCGCAAGATATACTCTACGTCTACAGTGAGCCGCCCACCTATATTGCTACGTTTCCAACTTTTGATGATGGTAAACATGGCAGCATCGGCACCCAGCACGTTGCGGAAGGGAGTAAGGTCGCCCTGCAAGAAGTTTTCGGCATCATAAGCACTTTCCTGCTGAAACATCTCCATAGTAAGGTAAGGAGAGAACACATAGTATCCTTTCTCGCAGAGAGGCTGGTATAGCGTAGTATAGAAATAGTCTTTTGCCTCGGCATGAGTAGTCTGGTTAATGGGAGGCATTATGGCTATGGTAACAGGTTTCTCTTCGTACATGGCAGGATACTGCTCACCCAGGGTCTTAGTCGTTGTACAGGAAGCTACACCCATAGCGACAAGTAAAACAAACAGTATTTTTTTCATTTTTCAAGCTGTTTAATGATTCGTGATATATAGTTTTTCGATTCTGGATAGAGTTGGATTTCCTTTTTGAGAAATTCCAGTCCTTCATCTTTCTTACCACCCATATAGAGGGCATAGCCATATTCTGCATAGAGTCCGGGGGGGACAACCTTACGGGTACCGGTCTGCTTGTTTATCAGCTTGAGGTACTGTTCCATCATTTTAGCCTTAAGGTCGTCTGTCTGTTTCTTGCTGTACTGGTATGTAGCATCTTCATAGTCGTACCATGAATACAGACTCTTATCCGATCCGCACGAGGCCACGAGCAGGGCCAGCGTGCCTAATATAAAAAACTTCTTCATTAGGGTAACATTATTTGTTTTACTTCTTGGGTTGACAGGAATATCTTCTTTTGGTAGATGTTCTTGCCTTCGCAAGATACTTTAAGCGTTCTTGGACCTACGCCAACTCCGTATTGCGAGCCACGGCGGTTGGCTTTCTTGGCCTTTACTACCTTGGCGGTAAAGGGGGCTGCATTGTCAAGGGTCACCTCTACCTGTTTGCCTGTATACTGTTTTTGGCTAACAAAGAGGAGATAGGCCATATCTTCTTTTCCCGATTGCTGGGCCACAGGGAAATTGGCTCTACAGCCGGCCAGCAACAGTGCGCCAGCGAACAATAGCATTAACGACTTTTTCATTTTATCTGCTCTATTATATAGTTATTCATTGTCGATTCGTTAATAGTCTCTGATGTAGAAAGGGTTACAAACGAGTATTCTGTCTCAGGCGTATCACCGGCAGTAGACACTACCGTGGCCGTACCCACCTGTTTGCCGGGCAGTGTTATCATAATGCCCGTCTGCGGGTTCTTTACTTTCTTTCCTTTGGTCTTTATAGCAAAGGTCATACCTTCTTTTATTCCTTGGCTCTGACCACCAGCTATAAGGGTAGCATCGGCATCGCACGATATGATATATGTCTTCCACAGACTGTTGGTACACTTATTGATGATATTTTCTACCAACTGACCTATGGCCTCTGATATGGCCTTGTCGCTAAGAGTGGCATCGAAGCTGGCAGAACCGCCTACACCCAAGGTGGTCTTAGTGGTAAGCTCGGCCGAGCCTTTAGCCTCATCAGAGTATATAATCAGTCCGGTAGACACATCTACTATACGCACGGCTACAGCAGCCTCTACCGTCTGTGTTTTCTGCGAAGAGAATACGCCGTTCTTTCCCGTGTTTTTACGGCCGAACTCGGTAATAGAGCCTATTATCATATAGTCGGCACCAATAGTGGCCGAACCGCCACCGTTCTTTTGACATTCTTCCATCAGCGTTGCCAGGTCGCTACGTTCAAGTAGGATAAACTTACCAGAGGCAGCCAACTTGGCCGACAGAATGTCGAGGGCCTGTTTGCCCATCGGGTCGTTAGCCTTGTCGTAGAATACACCTTTGGCATACTGAGTTTCGTTAGAGAATCGGCCTATGGCCACCTTACGCTTTAGCACCATACCATCGTCTTGAACTTGCGTTTTTGGTGTTTCCACGATAACCGTCTTACGCTGTGCAGACACAAATGTCGCCGACATCATGAGTGCAATCAGCAAACACAACTTTTTCATTGGTCTTTACAATTCTTTTTGCCAAAGGCTCCATATTGGCGATTAAAAGCATTTTTAGGGTCTGTATCCACGTACTGGGCGCAGAGCCGGTCTTTACCATGTTCTACGGTAGTTTATCATTACCACACCTACGGCAACAAGAAACTTACCACCAAAAACAAGGCCGCAAGACACGCCCATACACGGGCAGGCTTTCCTTCCCCTTAGTCTTAGAAGGCTTTTGGGCAGGAGTTACGGCAACTAAATTAGTTATTATTTTGCAAAACAACATCAAGAAAAGCAAAAAAATCAAAAAAATATTCATTCCATGACCAATCGTACTATGTACCGCAGGCCTTGCATCATTACAGGGTGGTTCTATAAATTAACTTTGTCTGATTTGCATACGCATTGTTGGCTACGCTTGGCAAAGTCAAGCAAGCTTGCCTCTGCTCTCTCTTGCACAACAATTTAGAATTATTTTCGAGGACAAAGTGTAAGTGAGCGAAAGAATAATGCGGGCATTATGACTGAGCGAACTGGCACTTTGAACCGAAAAG
>CAVHVH010000043.1:0-15715 GCA_963639385.1 Oscillospiraceae bacterium | reverse complement strand
GACGAATATTCTCTTGATGTGCGCGAAACTAAGCGTGGTGTAGAAGAATTCACATCAGATATCCCAAATGTTAGCGAAGAAGCCACAAAAGACTTGGACGAAAATGGTGTTATACGAGTTGGTGCCCGTGTAGAACCCGGTGATGTTCTTATCGGTAAGATTTCGCCAAAGGGTGAAAGTGATCCATCGCCAGAGGAAAAACTGTTGCGTGCCATATTCGGTGACAAGGCTGGTGATGTGAAGGACTCTTCACTCAAGGCCAATCCTTCACTAAGTGGTGTAGTAATCGACAAGAAACTTTTCTCTCGTGCTATAAAGACTCGTGAGTCGAAGAAGCAAGACAAGGTAATCCTTGCTAAGATAGACGAGGAGTATGAGGCAAAGAATGCTGATTTGAAAGATATTCTCGTAGACAAACTTCTGGAACTTGCAGGAGACAAGAAGTCTGAAGGTATCAAGGATTATACTGGTGCAGAGATTATCTCAAAGGGTTCTACCTTTACAGCTGCCGCTCTGAAAAATCTGGAATACGATGGAATACAGAGTAATGCATGGACAGGCGATGAGCATACCGATAGCTTGATACAGAAGCTCATTATGAACTATATCCGCAAGTACAAGCAGTTGGATGCCGAACTGAAACGTCGCAAGTTTGCCATTACAATCGGTGATGAACTGCCCTCTGGTATTCTGCAGATGGCTAAGGTATACATTGCCAAGAAACGTAAGATACAGGTGGGTGATAAACTTGCTGGTCGCCACGGAAACAAGGGTATTGTTTCAAAAGTTGTGCGTGCCGAAGATATGCCGTTCTTGGAGGATGGTCGCCCTGTAGACTTGGTTCTTAACCCTATGGGTGTGCCTTCGCGTATGAACCTTGGTCAGATATTCGAGGCTATTCTCGGTGCTGCCGGTAAGAAACTCGGCGTCAAGTTTGCTACTCCTATTTTTGACGGAGCTAAACTTGATGACCTTTCTGAATGGACAGACAAGGCAGGTCTTCCACGCTTGTGCTCTACCTATATATATGATGGCGAGACTGGAGAGAAATTTGACCAGCCCGCTACTATTGGTATGACTTACTTCTTGAAACTGGGTCATATGGTAGAAGACAAGATGCATGCCCGTTCTATCGGTCCGTACAGTCTGATAACTCAGCAACCACTCGGTGGTAAAGCCCAGTTCGGTGGCCAGCGTTTCGGAGAAATGGAGGTTTGGGCTCTTGAAGCTTTCGGTGCAAGTCATGTACTTCAAGAAATCCTGACTATCAAGAGCGACGATGTAGTAGGCCGTTCTAAGGCTTACGAGGCAATCGTCAAGGGCGATGCAATGCCTACTCCAGGTATTCCAGAATCGCTCAACGTGCTCCTCCACGAACTTCGTGGTCTTGGTTTAAGTATCAAACTTGATTAAACGAGAACCCTTAATTATTTCAAGAAAATGGCTTTTAAGAAAGATACAAAAGTAAAAAATAATTTTACGAAGATTACCATCGGATTGGCTTCACCTGAAGAAATCCTGGAAAATTCGTTTGGCGAGGTTACCAAACCTGAGACGATTAACTATCGTACCTATAAGCCAGAGCGCGACGGTCTCTTCTGTGAGCGCATCTTTGGCCCTACAAAGGACTATGAGTGTGCCTGCGGAAAGTACAAGCGTATTCGCTACAAGGGTATCGTTTGTGACAGGTGCGGTGTCGAGGTTACAGAGAAGAAGGTACGTCGTGAACGCTCTGGACATATCGAGCTGGTAGTGCCAATTGCACACATTTGGTATTTCCGTTCGTTGCCTAATAAGATAGGCTATCTCCTTGGTATGCCAACCAAGAAACTTGACTCAGTGGTTTATTATGAGAAGTATGTTGTAATCAAACCAGGAGCATTTGAGGGTCGTACAGACAAGGACGGCTTGGAGATGAACGGTTCGCATAAGATGGATCTTCTTTCGGAGGACGAATATCTTAATATCTTGGATACACAGTTGGATCCTAATAACCAACTGTTGCCCGATGACGATCCCAATAAGTTTATAGCTAAGATGGGTGCCGAGGCTGTTCGTGACCTCTTGATGGGTCTCGACCTTGACGCTATTTCATACGAACTTCGCGACCGTGCAAACAACGATTCGAGTCAGCAACGTAAGACAGAAGCCTTAAAGCGTCTGCAGGTAGTAGAAGCATTCCGTTCGTCTAAGGATGTAAACAGACCGGAATGGATGATCATGAAGATACTTCCAGTTATTCCGCCAGAGCTTCGTCCGTTGGTTCCACTGGATGGTGGCCGTTTTGCCACATCCGACCTCAATGATCTCTATCGCCGCGTAATCATCCGTAATAACCGTCTTAAGAGACTCGTTGAGATCAAGGCTCCCGAAGTGATACTTCGAAATGAGAAGCGTATGCTTCAGGAAGCTGTTGATTCTCTCTTCGATAATTCGCGTAAGGCAAGTGCAGTAAAGAGTGAGAGTAATCGTCCGCTTAAGTCTTTGTCAGACTCTCTGAAGGGTAAGCAGGGACGCTTCCGCCAGAACCTTCTCGGTAAACGTGTTGACTATTCAGCCCGTTCGGTAATTGTAGTAGGTCCTGAACTGAAGATGGGCGAGTGCGGTCTGCCTAAGCTGATGGCTGCCGAACTTTACAAGCCGTTCATTATCCGCAAACTTATTGAGCGCGGTATCGTGAAGACCGTCAAGAGCGCCAAGAAGATTGTTGACCGCCGTGAACCGGTTATTTGGGATATCCTTGAAAACGTGATGAAAGGCCATCCGGTACTTCTCAACCGTGCCCCTACACTTCACCGTTTGGGTATTCAGGCTTTCCAACCAAAACTTATAGAGGGTAAGGCGATTCAGTTGCATCCACTTGCATGTACAGCGTTCAATGCCGACTTTGATGGTGACCAGATGGCCGTCCATCTTCCTTTGAGCAACGAGGCTGTTCTTGAGGCACAGATATTGATGCTACAGAGCCATAATATCCTTAACCCAGCCAATGGTGCTCCTATTACCGTACCTTCTCAGGATATGGTACTTGGTCTTTATTATATCACTAAGTTGCGTCCCGGTGCCAAGGGTGAGGGCTTGAGTTTCTACGGCCCCGAAGAGGCCATCATAGCTTACAATGATGGTAAGTGCGACTTGCACGCTCCCGTTAAGGTACTTGTTGACGATATCGTAGAGGGTCAGCCCGTTAAGCATATCGTAGAAACCTCGGTAGGTCGTGTGATAGTTAATCAGATTATACCTGACGAATTAGGCTTTGTCAACGATATTATATCAAAGAAGTCTCTTCGCGGTATTATCGCCAAGGTAATCAAGGCTGTCGGAATGGCTCGTGCTTGTGCCTTCCTTGACGGTATCAAGAACTTGGGCTATCATATGTCTTATGTCGCAGGTTTGTCATTCAATCTTGATGACATTATCATTCCAGTAGAGAAAACCGAGATTGTAGAGAAGGGCCAGCGTGAGGTAGAGGAAATCACCAATAACTATAATATGGGCTTTATCACTGACAACGAGCGTTACAACCAAGTAATAGATGCTTGGACTCATGTAAACGATGAGTTGGGTGATGTGCTTATGAAGGAGATGAAAGAGGCCGACCAAGGTTTCAATGCAGTATATATGATGCTTGATTCAGGTGCCCGTGGTTCTCAAGACCAGATTAAACAGCTTTCAGGTATGCGTGGTCTGATGGCTAAGCCTCAGAAAGCCGGTGCAGAAGGTGCGCAGATTATTGAGAATCCTATCCTTTCGAACTTTAAAGAGGGTATGTCTGTGCTGGAGTATTTTATTTCTTCACACGGTGCCCGAAAAGGTCTTGCCGATACCGCTATGAAGACCGCCGATGCTGGTTATCTTACCCGTCGTTTGGTTGACGTTTCTCATGATGTGATTATCACACAGGAAGACTGCGGTACTCTGCGTGGTCTTGAATGCCGTGCGCTGAAGAGTGGCGACGAGATAGTATCTTCTCTTGGTGAACGTATCTTGGGCCGCGTTTCGGTTCATGACATCATACATCCTACAACTGGCGAACTTATTTGTGCTGCCGGTGAGGAAATCAACGAGGAAAAGGTTGCTGCTATCGAGAAGTCTCCCATTGAGATGGTTGAAATCCGTTCGGTACTTACCTGCGAAAGCAAGCGTGGTATCTGTGCCAAGTGTTATGGTCGCAATTTGGCCACTTCGCGTATGGTACAACTTGGCGAAGCTGCCGGCGTTATTGCCGCACAGGCTATCGGTGAGCCGGGTACACAGCTTACTCTGCGTACTTTCCACGCTGGTGGTGTGGCTGGTAATGCTGCGGCCAATGCCAGTATCGTAGCCAAGAACAAGGCTCGTCTTGAGTTCGAAGAGTTGCGTACAGTACCATTTAAGGATGAAGAGTCAAAAGACTGCCGTATGGTAGTGAGCCGTCTTGGTGAAGTTCGCTTCGTTGATCCTAATACAGATATTGTCTTGTCTACATTGGATGTTCCCTACGGATCAACTCTGTACAATAAGCAGGGTGATGTTGTAGAGCCAGGCGACTTGATTGCCAAGTGGGATCCGTTCAATGCTCTTATTGTAACCGAATATGCCGGTACACTGCGTTTCAACGATGTTATCGATGGTGTTACCTATAAGGCAGAGACCGACGATACCACAGGTCTTACCGAGAAGATTATTGTAGACTCGAAAGACTATACCAAGGTGCCTACTTGCGATATCCTTGACGGATCAGGCAATGTGTTGGGAACCTATAACTTCCCTGTAGGTTGTCACGTGGTTGTAGAAGACGGCCAAAAGGTAACTACTGGTTCTACTCTGGTTAAGATTCCTCGTGCCGTAGGTGGCGCAGGCGATATCACGGGTGGTCTGCCTCGTGTAACCGAGCTCTTTGAGGCTCGTAATCCTTCTAACCCCGCAATAGTTTCTGAAATTGATGGTGAGGTTACAATGGGCAAGCTCAAGCGAGGCAACCGCGAGATTATAGTTACTCCAAAGCATGGCGAACCCCATAAGTATCTTGTAAGTCTGAGCAAGCAGTTGCTCGTTCAGGAACATGATGCCGTACGTGCAGGAACGCCATTGTCTGACGGTGTAGTTACCCCGAACGATATCCTTGCCATTAAGGGCCCTACCGCTGTTCAGGAGTATATCGTCAATGAGGTGCAAGATGTTTATCGCCTTCAGGGTGTGAAAATCAATGACAAGCACTTCGAGATTATTGTACGCCAAATGATGCGTAAGGTTCAGATCAATGATCCAGGCGATACAACATTCCTTGAGCAAGAACTTGTTGACAAACTCGACTTTGCTGAGGAGAACGACCGTATTTGGGGTAAGAAAGTTGTAACCGATGCCGGTGATTCAGAAAATCTTAAACCAGGTCAGATAGTAACTCTCCGTAAACTGCGCGATGAGAACTCAAGTCTCAAGCGTCGTGACTTGCGTCCCGTTCAGGTGCGCGATGCCGTTCAGGCTACAGCTACCCAGATACTTCAGGGTATCACCCGTGCCGCACTCGGAACAAAGAGCTTCATGTCGGCTGCTTCGTTCCAGGAAACAACTAAGGTGCTCAACGAATCAGCTATTCGCGGTAAGCAAGACCGCCTTGAGGGTATGAAGGAGAATGTAATCTGTGGCCATTGCATCCCCGCTGGTACTGGTCTCCGTCAGTTTGATAAGCTTATTGTTGGCTCGCGCGAGGATTACGAGCGCATTGAAGCCAACAAGAAGAATATTCTCGACTTTGAAGAGGAAGAAGCCAAATCTTAAGACTATTCCTTAATTATATTGTAAATAGTGAGCCGCGACCCTATAAATGGGTATGCGGCTCACTATTTTTTTATCGTGGCATTCCATACTATTGGGAGGATAGTTATAGTATTATGTGTCGCTATGGAAATAACCATGTAATCATATTAGAAGCATAGATAATCTTACGATAGCTAGTTATATTTTAAGGAAAATATTTGTTGCCGAAAAGTTTTTTCAGTAATTTTGTTGTGGATGCAAGCACTGGTGGCTTTTGCTTGGATTATAAAGTCACCATTAACCATAAGAAATAATACAATGACTAAAACAATGATTAAAATAAATGGCTTCGACGCACTTGTTGCTTATCTCCGTTCGCTAAACCGTAAGGTGCGCGTGGCGGCGGTGTGCCCTAACGACCATTCTTCGATCGAAGCTCTTCGCCGTGCCTCTGACGAGGGATGGATAGAACCTGTAATGGTAGATGATGAAGACTCTGCCAAGGCTGCGGCCGATGCTGTGGCTAAGATACATGCTGGCGAGGCAGATGTGTTGATGAAGGGACTTATTAGCTCGGATATTCTGTTGCGTGCAGTGCTCAACAAGCAGACGGGACTACTCTCTCCTGGTCAGGTGCTTACCCATACGGCTGTGGCTGAAATGCCGGCTTACCATAAGCTGATAGCTTACAGCGACGCTGCCGTAATACCTTACCCCTCTCACGAGCAGCGCATCTGTCAGACCCGTTATTTGGTCAACCTCTGCCATGGTATGGGTATCCAGACTCCGCGTGTATCGCTTATCCATTGCTCAGAGCATGTAGACGAGCGCCATTTCCCATATACGGCCGGTTATGCTGATATTATAGGGCGCGGTTTGCAAGGCGAATTCGGTTATTGTATTATCGATGGTCCGCTTGACTTGAAGACTTCCATGTGTCCCGAGAGTCTTGCCATCAAGGGTATATCATCACCATTAGACGGCGATGCCGACGCATTGGTGTTCCCCGATATCGAGGCGGCCAACGTGTTCCATAAAACTATTACCCTGCTATCATCCGCACGTATTGCTGCAGTTCTTCAAGGACCTTCGGTTCCAGTGGTGATGCCTTCGCGCGGCGACGATGTTGATAGTAAGTATTACAGTCTGGCCCTGGCCGCTCTGCAGTCACTCAAAACCGTCTGAGCCATGCATATATTAGTTATCAATCCCGGTTCTACCTCAACTAAAATAGCCGTTTACGAAGACGCCAACCCCGTTATGCTGCGTACTATACGCCATACCGTAGAAGAGTTGGCCCGCTTCGACGAGGTTACCGACCAGTACGAGTTCCGTATGGCGCTGGTTATAGACGAACTTAAACGTATGGGCGTAAACTATCCCTTCGAGGCTGTAATAGGCCGTGGTGGGTTGGCCAAGCCTGTGGCTGGCGGTGTATACGAAATAAACGAGAAAATGCTGGTAGATACTCGTCAGGCCATTCATAAGCACCCGTGCGATTTGGGATGTATTATGGCATACGAAATAGCTCGCGCCATACCCGGATGCCGTGCGTTTATTGCCGACCCTGGCGTAGTAGACGAGCTGTCGCCTTTAGCCCGTATCTGTGGTTCACCTCTTATGAACCGCATATGTATATGGCATGCCCTTAACCAGCGTGCCATAGCCCGTCGTTATGCTCAAGAGATAGGTAGTACCTACGAAGACCTTAACCTTATAGTATGCCATATGGGTGGCGGTATTTCCATAGCAGCCCACGAGAAAGGTCGTGCCGTTGATGCCAACAACGCCCTTGATGGCGAAGGCCCTTTCTCGCCCGAACGTGCCGGTTCATTGCCTGCTGCCGACTTGATACGCCTCTGCTTCAGCGGCAAGTTTACAGAGAAAGAATTGCTCAAGCGCATTGCCGGTCATGCCGGTTTGATAGCCCATCTCGGTACCAACGATATGAAGGAGATAGAAACCCGTATAGCCCATGGTGACAAGCATGCCGAATTGGTAGTAGACGCCATGATCTATCAAGTGGCCAAGAATATAGCTGCCGAGGGTGCTGTGCTTTGTGGCAATATCGATGCGATACTCCTTACGGGTGGTTTGGCGCGGTCGGAATATCTCGTCGACCGTTTGCGCCGTCGTATCAGCTTCCTTGCACCTGTATATTGCTATCCAGGAGAAGACGAAATGCAGGCCTTGGCACTTAATGCTCTCGAAGTGTTGCATAACCGACGCGAAGCAAAAGAATATGTCTGAACGGCATCCCACAAAAGGCTATGAGTTCTACGGTAATATATAAAACCACCTTTAATATAATCGGGGGAACGTTGCTATTTGGTAGCGTTCCCCCGATGCCATATATGCGGTTGCTTATCCCCCACGAAAAAGTCAATGCTCTGTATGTTTTTCTGAATTTGTTGCCAGAAACCATAGTAGTTGGATAAACTGATACATCGATGTGTTTTTTTTGCTGATTTTTGATAAAAATCTTGCAAATTGTTATGTAATTTTGTATTTTTTATTACTTTTGCAACTGGTTTACACACTTATTGTGATAAAGTGTAATTTGAGGGAAAGGGCTGAACCGACGATTATATTCGCCAAAATGGCTATAAAATAGACTTGAGTGGCACAAATGCGATGTGCCTTGTATAGGTTTTTAGAACCACTTGAAAATAAAACCAACATAAGGGTAATAGTAATGAAACGAATTTTACTTTTCATGGTCGTTGTATTGCAGGCGTTTGCAAGTGTTATGGCCGAAGTGTATACCATTGACGATATCAACTACACCATAACATCAGAAGACGAAAAGACGGTTAGCGTAACCGGAGGTACAACGTATGTAGGTGATGTAGTAGTGCCATCGGCTGTGGTAATTAACGGTAATACATATGTAGTTACGGCCACAGACAACTATGCGTTTAACCAATGTACCGACCTTGTAACTGTAACGCTGCCAAGCACCGTAAAGACTCTCGGCATGTACACGTTCAATGGTTGTACAAGCCTGGAAGATGTAAATATACCCGACGGTATAACCACCATTCCGTTTGGCTGTTTTTATTTGACCGGTTTAAAGAAAGTAACCCTGCCTTCTGCGGTTACCACCATAGACAAGTATGCCTTTGCTTACTCAGCAGGTTTGGCTGAAATTAATATTACCGATGCGATAACCTACATAGGCGAGGCCGCATTCTGCGGTACAGGCCTTAAGACTGTAACTATTCCCAGTGGCATAACTGAGATAGAGAAGTACGCCTTTACTATATGTCAGAAACTTGAGAGTGTAACTCTGCATAACCGCATAACAACCATAGGCGATAATGCTTTTGCGGCCGACCTTTCGCTAAAGAGCATCAAGATACCCGAAAGCGTAACAAGCATCGGTGCATCGGCTTTCGCTACATGCCAGGCACTGGAAGAAATAGAAATACCCGACGGTGTGGCCAGCATACCGGCCAAGTGCTTCTACAGTTGTACCGGTTTGAAAAAAGCCGTTTTTGGCACCGGTGTCAAGTCGATAGGCGAAGATGCCTTTACTAAATACAAGAGTATAACTGAATCGTTTCAACTTAAAACGCTTGTGCTGAAAAGCAATACCATGGTTACAGGAGGAGCCAATTTCGACAAGATATTATATTTCAAGACTACGGTATATGTGCCCGAACAACTGGTAGATACCTACAAGGCCGATACCTACTGGGGCAATTTTAATATAGCAAAGATTGATACTTCTACAGGCGTAACAGACGTAACAACAGAGTCAACCGCCAATGGCCACTGGTATAACCTTGATGGCACACGGGCCGACAACCACACACATGGCGTGTTTATACACAACGGTAAAACCGTGGTGGTAAAATAATAAGTTTTCTGAAGCAACGTGGTAAAATAACAGCGGTATTTTTAGAAACAACCACAATTATAGGATAACCAAACAAAAAGCGTATGAAGAAAATTCTACCCGCAATGGTTCTGTCGTTGCTTTTTATAGCAACGATGGCCAAAGCCCAAACCCTTAGCGAGGGATTTGAAGGCGCAACTACGCCACCCGATGGGTGGACGGTAAAAAGTTCATGTACTACATATACATGGACAACAGTAAAGTATACCACATTCTCTAACTTTGTAAAAGGCTATAAGGGCGGTCTAAATGCCATGAAGTCTACTACCGGATACACGGGCGGTACACGTCAGGCTCCCGATTCGTGGCTTATTACGCCCCAAGTGAGTATAACCGCTGGCAATTACCTTAACTTTATGATTGGGTGGAACGCCAGTTTCAATGCCACTGCCTCTGTGCCTGAAAGTGCGCGTACTCATTTCGAAGTGCTCGTATCTACTACGGATACCGAGTCGGCATCGTTTACCGATACACTCTATGCCGTGGCTCCTGTAGACCTGTGTTGCTGGCATGCCATGAGCCTGGACTTGTCAAAGTATGTTGGCAAGCAGATTTATATAGCTTTCCACGACCATGGTACTACCACGGCATCGCCATACATGACCAATAGTGTTTATATTGATGATGTTAAGATAGACAATACTAATCCTTCTGACCTTACAGTAGAGAGCCTCCTTTCGCCCGTAGGTGGATATTACGATACCCAAAACGTAACTGTCAAGGTTAAGAACTATGGAGCCAGTGTGTCTTCGTTCAGCGTGGGTTATAAAGTTGACAATGGCGATGCGGTAACCGAGAAGGTAAACCAAAAAGTGGGAACCGATGGCAGTTTTACCTACACCTTTGCCAATCCTGCAAAACTGAGCCGCGAGAAGCATACTATACAGGCTTGGGCTACGGCCGAGAGTGATAACCTGCATACCAACGACACCTTGTCGTCAACGGTTACAATAGACGCCACCATGCCTTTCCCCTACAAGATGGCTGAGGGTAGTAACGATAATTGTTGGACCGCTATCCTTTCAACCAAGGTTAGAAACGTAATCTATGGATGGTCTTACTCTGCTACCCAGGGAGCCTGGGGTTATATAGAATATCCCGGCAAGAATTCACGTCTGAGAAGTAATTGGGTAGAGATGCCTGCCGGACAGACCCAGATGAAGTTCGACTACGAGTCTCTTAAAGAGGGTACGCTTAACATAGTTGTACTTACACCTCAAGGCGACACTGCCGCAGTGTATAATAAGTCGGTAGATATTGCAAGCAGCTTTGCTACGGCATCAGTTCCGATGAATTTGCCCGCAGGTGTGTATCGCTTTGAGATAGGTGTCGCTAGTACTTATGAGGGACAGTTAGTTCTGAAGAACCTGCAACTGAGAACGGTTGATGCCAACGATATTGCCGTAAATGCGATAGCCGAACCTGCCGTAGGTGTGGCTGTGAGCGGCTCTACGGTTACCTTTGCTGCCGAGATAGAGAATACGGGCTCGGCATCACAGGCCAATGTACCCATAAAACTGGAGTACGATGGTAAGACTGTAGCTACAGAGACTCTCGGTACAACCCTTGAACCCGGTGCAAAGACAACCTACAAGTTCAACTATACTTGCACGGCAGAAACTGGTAAGCATACCGTGGCCGTAGTTGCCAGTCTTGATGGTGATACCAATACTGAGAACGACACCGTAAAAACCGCTCTTGTAGTATACGACCCACTTACATATCCTTTTGCTGAGAATTTTGAAAGTATGGCCCAAGATTCGCTCTGGACTTGCGTTAATCCTGGTAACGATGCCATTAGCTGGACATTCGGTTCGGTTGACAAAGGTTATGTAAACTATGCCAAAGACGGTCATAATGCAGCTTATATAAATAGCTTGGCCAATACCGAGCACAACGATTGGATTATCTCGCCGGCCATCAAGGTAACTAAGGCTGGTGCTGCCCGCCTGTCGTTCTACTACACTACAACCATGAAGTCTACCAGTGCTGCCGACAAGACAGAGCTGAAAGCTTATATATCTAAGTCGTACAAGCTTGATGGCTATACCGATGACGACTTGCTCTGCACCGAAACCATTACCGATAGTAATGTGCTTACATATCGCCAGGGCTATGCCTTCAAAGAGATAACCGAACCGGGCGTGTACTATATAGCTTTCCATAATACAGGTACTGGTCACGACTTGATAGTAGACGATGTGCGCTTTGATAGCGACAACGATATGGCCATAACCTCAGTGGGACAGACGGCTGAGTCGGGCTTTGCACTAACCACCGACACGGTAAGTATGA
Organism: Oscillospiraceae bacterium; assembly: GCA_963639385.1. Lineage (GTDB taxonomy): Bacteria > Bacteroidota > Bacteroidia > Bacteroidales > Bacteroidaceae > Prevotella. The sequence goes on along the minus strand of CAVHVH010000043.1, from coordinate 3,780 downwards.
CAGTGGCCAACCATGGTGCAAGCGAAGTCAAAGCTTTCGATATGAAGTGCTATGTTAACGGTACGCTGGCCGCTACCGAATCGTACAATGGTACAGAAGCCCTTAAACCAGGCGAATCATTGGCATACACCTTTAACAAGAAATTAGACATAAGTGCTCCGGGCGAATATACCGTAAAGGTTGAGCTGAGCGCCAAGGGCGATACCATTCTCTACAACAATTCATGGACGCTGCCTGTAATAAACAACTATCCCGTAGCTCAGCTGCCTTACAGCGAGAATCTGGATACCGTGGCCCATCTTGACTATTGGACTGTAGAGGGCAACTGGCAGAAGGGCAATAACTTCTCGTCGGGTAACTCGGCATACAATGGTACTGGTGCCATTATGCACCAAGCCAAGAAAGTTAATACCACTGGCGACTGGGCTTATTCAGGATGTATAGAAATACCCGAGGGAACCCACGAGCTCAGCTTCTTCTACCGCACCGCACTCAATGGTAAGAGTGCATCTGTATATGCACAGAACTTCGAGGTGTATTTGGGCAGCAAGGCCAATCCTGAAAGTATGACCAAACTTGTCTATACCAGTCCGACCAATGTATTGGCTCCTGACCGCAGGTACAAGAAGGTGATAGTACGGTTCAACAACGAAGCCGGCCAATATTATATAGGTATCAAGTGTACCTCTTCTACCAACTATGGTAGACTGTTTATGGACCAGTTTGCCATCAACGATACAGTAAGTACCGACAAGAGCCTTGGTGAATACACAGCCGACTTTAGCGAGTGGTATCAGTACGACCAGTCGGCACAGTTTCAGCATTGGACCACTACCGATGCAGCCCCCACGGTATACACTACTCAGCGAGGCATACACAAAGCCTTGACGGCAAGCGAACTTCCGGGCGTATTTGTATCGCCTGCGTTCATAGGTAAGGCTGGCGATAAGATAGAAGCCGCTCTTACTTATAGCATGGGCTTTGATGATGAAACCCAAATAGCTGATACCGAGAAAGCCAAGATGAAGATGTCTATGGTAGTTGCCCAGGTTAACGTGCCCGACTCGTTTGCCACGGTGATACTTACCGGTACCGATATTACTGGCGCAGAGACTACCGCTAAGGGTAGCTATACGCTCCCGGCCGACGGCATATACTACTATGGTGTAAAGGTCGAGGGTGCAGAGAAATCAGTTACCAACGATGTAGTCGCCACCTTCAACCTGTATGGAGTGAAACTCAGTGGAATCAATGCCTCTACTGGCATCACTACAGTAGACAATGCCGCCACAGCTGGCGTTGAGGTATTCACCGTTGATGGCCTTCGTGTTGGCAAGTATAGCAGCGTCGACGAAGCTTGCAAGAGCATAGGTAATTCTGGACTATATATAATGCGGAGCGGTTCGCGCACGGTAAAGACCGTTATCCGAAAATAAGTTTTAGAGTGGTTCTATAAATTAGCTTTAGCAGATTTTAGAATTTTTAGAACCTTCCTTATACAGTCCGCTAAAATTTTAAAACAATGGGGCTGGATTCTTTCTCGGAATTCAGCCCTGTTGCTTATATCTATTTGTCGTATTAGCATAGGCAAGAGGCTTGTATAGAACCCTTATTCTCTTCTTTGTAATGCGTTGCGGAACGTTAAATCTTGGAAAAACGGACAAAATACCCCTGTTTTTCCTTGGAAAAACGGACAAAATGTAGTACATTTGCCTTGGAAAAACGGACAAAATGTAGCATATTTGCCTTGGAAAAACGGACAAAGATATGATAAAACGCAAGATAGACAGCTATTTAGAATGTTTTTTTAAGCAAGATAAAAAAGCATTATTGCTTACAGGTGCTAGACAGATAGGAAAAACCTTTTCTATCCGACGTTTTGGGCATGAGCATTTCGAATGTTTTGTGGAAATTAACTTTATTGAAAATCCCAGTTTGGTTAGTGTTTTTAGTAAAGCAACAAGTTGTCAAGATATTTTGTTGCGTCTATCCACTATAACGAGACAAAATTTAGTCAGAGGGAAGACGCTTATTTTCTTTGACGAAGTGCAGGAATGCGCCGAATTCGTTACTGCTATCAAATTCTTGGTTGAGGAAGGCAGTTATCGCTATATATTAAGTGGAAGCTTGCTTGGGGTAGAGATAAAGAATTTACGCTCGGCACCAGTGGGCTATATGACAATTAAGGATATGTATCCTTTGGATTTTGAGGAATTTGCAGTAGCTATGGGTGTTAATGAAAAAATCATTCAAGTACTAAAGGAACATTTCGACAAGAGTACTGCAGTTGATGAATTTATACATGATAAGATGATGGAGATATTCCGCCTTTATCTTATCGTCGGCGGTATGCCCTCTGTTGTTGAAAAATACATGGATACCAATAATTTGCAAGAAGTGCAGGAAGAACAACAGTCTATTGTTCGATTGTATAAACAAGATATTACAAAATATGATCCTAACCATAAACTCTACATAGAGGAGATATTTGAAAGGATCCCCGCAGAGCTTGATGCCAAGAATAAACGTTTTATTCTTAAAAACCTAAATGAGAATCTAAAGTTCTCACGTTATCAAAATAGTTTCTTGTGGCTCAAAGATGCAGGAGTGGCTCTTCCAGTTTACAATGTAGAGGAACCTATGGTACCATTAATACTCTCAAGTAGTCGCAACCTCTTCAAATTGTTCATGGCCGATATAGGACTTCTTGCTAGTCTCTATGCAGATGGTATACAGCTAAAAATACTCGAAAATGAGTCTTCTATCAATTTTGGCTCTGTATATGAAAATGCCGTGGCTCAAGAATTGTGTGCCCATGGTTTCCCTTTGTATTATTATAATAGTAAGCGGCAGGGAGAATTGGATTTTGTGATAGAGCAAAATGGTGAGGTGTTGCCATTAGAGGTAAAATCGGGTAAGGATTATGAGCGCCATAAGGCTTTGTCTAATGTGTTGAACTCTACTACCTATAAGATACCAAGAGGTTATGTGCTATGCAATGATAATGTAAAGCAAGTGGGTAAAATTACTTATCTTCCAATTTATATGATCATGTTCATGCAAAAGGAGCGGAAACTCCCAACAAACTATAAGATAGATTTAACGGGAATACTTTAAGGGGTTGTATATATACATTCCAATCTTATTTTGTTTCTTGTAGTAGTAAAAATGCGAATTCTCGAAAAGTTAAATATTCTTAATCAAAAAGTGCGAAAATACTCGCAAATTTCGGCACGAATTTAGCTTTGCGCGCATTTTCGGCATTTATATAAGGCCAAAATAGGCCTCCAAATTTCTAAAGTTATCCTTTAGCGTCGTAACGATGGTCATTAGAATCGTAGAGTTACCCTTTAGCACCGAAAAGTGTGTTTTTGCGGAAGTGACTTTTTTGAAGAAATTATTGAAATTTTCCTTGATTTTTCTCAAAAACCACAACTATTTCTCAAATATTATAGGAATTCGCCAAAAATAGCAATTTTTGCGGATGTCAAAAAATGCCTTTGTCGGCCAAAAATCGGTCAATTTTCGTCATTTTTCGCAACTTTTTTGTGACAAAAAATCATCGAAAAATTGCCCCAAAATTAATATCTATTAACAGAAAACACCCTTGATTTGGTTAACGTGTGTTAAAATAATTATTTCTTCATGTGGGGTCTGGTCTCTGCGAAGAATGCCCTGCCCATAGTTTTTTTCGTTCACTTACATTTTGCTCTTGAAAATAATTATAAATTGTTGTGCAAGAGAGAGCAGAGGCAAGCTTGCTTGACTTTGCCGAGCGTA
>CAVHVH010000042.1:0-15764 GCA_963639385.1 Oscillospiraceae bacterium | reverse complement strand
GCTCTATAGATTAGCTTTGAAAGATTTCTTATGCATAGTTTGCACGTCTATTCTTAGTTTTTAGATAAATAATGTGGCGGGGAGTAATTTTTTCGGTCCTTGCTTGCCCTTATATGCCGTTATATTAGTACTTTTGCATATTATGAGAAAGGTATTCATGATAATAGTTATGGCAGTGTGTGTAGCGGCTACTGCCCAAGACAAAGACCACAATTTGGAAGTGGCCAAAAACCTGGAAGTGTTTAATGCCATATACAAGCATTTGGATCTACTCTACGTAGACACTCTCGATGCCAAGCAAGTAGTAGGCAACGCCATCAATGGTATGTTGCGCAGTTTAGACCCCTATACCGTGTATTACTCTGAAGACAAAACCGCCGAACTGCGTACTATGCTTACGGGTAAGTATGCTGGTATAGGCTCTATTATACGATGGAACTCACAGATAGGCAACTCGGTGATAGAAGAACCATACGAAGGTATGCCTGCGGCTGAGGCCGGTCTGCGTAAAGGCGATGTGATACTGAGTATCGATGGCCAGTCTATGAAGGGCAAAGACAACGCTTATGTGAGCGAACATCTGCGTGGCGATGCCGGTACCACCTTTGAACTGAAAATACGCCGCCCCTCTACGGGCAAGGAAATGCGCTTTAAGATAACTCGCCGCTCTGTACAAATGCCCGCCGTGCCTTATTATGGCGTACAAAAGGGCGGGGTAGGGTATATTCGCCTAAACGAGTTTACCGAGAATTGTGCCAAGATAGTGCGCAATGCCTTTATAGAAATGCGCCATCAGCAGATTAAGGGACTTGTACTGGACTTGCGCAATAATGGCGGTGGATCAGAGATGGAAGCCGTAAACCTAGTTAATCTCTTTGTTCCAAAAGGTACTACCATAGTGTCTAACCGCGGAAAGCTGAAACAAGCCAACCACGACTATAAAACCACCAGCGAACCCATAGACACCGTTATGCCTATTGTGGTGCTGGTGAACGGCAATTCTGCTTCATCGGCCGAAATAGTAACCGGAGCTATGCAAGACCTGGACCGTGCTGTGGTATTGGGTACGAAGACCTATGGCAAGGGATTGGTACAGATGCCTATAGACCTACCTTACAATGGTGAGATGAAGGTTACTACCAGCAAGTACTACATACCCAGTGGTCGCTGTATCCAGGCCCGCACTTATCGCCACGCCAATGGCGGAAAGACCGAAGAGATAGCCGACTCGGTAAAGCGCAAGTTCTATACCCGTAATGGCCGCGAGGTGCTTGATGCCGGTGGTATTACCCCCGATGTAGTGATAGAGGCCGATTCGCTACCCAATATTGCTTACTATTTGGCTGCAGCCAGAGACTCTAACGAAGTGCTGCTCAACTACGAAATAGACTATATAGCCAAACACCCAACAGTGGCTGCTCCGGCCGACTTTGAACTCTCTGATGCCGACTATGCTGAATTCAAACAGCGTGTGCTCGACTCGGGATTCACCTACGACCGTGCCAGTGAGAAAATTCTAAAAGAACTGGAAAATGTCACCCGCTTTGAGGGTTACTACGATGATGCCAAGACCGAATTGGAGGCACTCAAGAAGAAACTCAGCCACAATGTGGCCAAAGACTTGGATATCAATAAGCAAGCAATCAAGAATATTATTGCCGACGACTTGATGACGGCCTATTACTATCAGCGCGGGGCCACCCGCAATGCACTGCGACACGATCCGCAGATGGACGAGGCCATGAAGGTTATAGCTGATACAACGCGCTATAACAAGATACTCAATCCAGTGCGTCGATAACTCCCTTTCTCCATATATCTGAAGCATGGCAGAAACGCTAAAACAGAAAACCGCAGGAGCCATAGTGTGGAATCTGATAGACCGAGGCGGTCAGCAGATATTGCAGATGGCTATGGTTGTGGTTGTGGCCAATATACTTTGTCCTGACGACTATGCCCTTGTGGCCATGCTTGCTATCTTTACGGCTATAGGCAACCTGGTGGTTGAAAGTGGCTTCGGTGCGGCTCTTGTACAGCGGCACGATGCTGACGACCGCCACTATTCATCGGTATTTTGGTTTAATTTGGTAATGAGCGTATTGCTCTATCTGCTACTGTTGGTAGCCGCACCCTGGATAGCTCGCTATTTTGGCGAGCCCCAGTTGGTGCCCGTATCGGCAGTGGTGTTTTTGGCAATACCCGTTAACGCCTCTATGCTTATCCAGACCACTCTGCTCAACAAGCAGATTCGTTTTCGCAGTCTGGCCAAGGTTAATCTTGCGGCCATGCTTGTATCATCGGCATCGGCCGTAGTCATGGCCCTTTCTGGATGGGGTGTGTGGACACTGGCATGGCAGCCGGTAATACTGGCCGGTGTAAAGAGTGTACTGCTATGGATAGTTAACCGTTGGCGGCCGCGCCTCTATTTTAGTTTTGCCATAATACGTCAGTTGTTTGGCTTTGCATCGAGTTTGTTGCTTTCCAGTCTGCTCAACGTGGTGTTCATCAATGTCTACTCGCTGGTAATTCCACGGTTGTACCCCAAGCGCGAACTGGGACTTTTTACCCAAGGTAACAAGATATGCGACCCTATTGTAAGTTTGGTGTACGGTAGTATACAGAATGCTACTTACCCTATATTCTGCGGTATACAGAACCAGCACGACAGACTTGTCAATGCTTATCGCAAGTCGATACGGTTTACATCGTTCCTTACTTTCCCGTTCCTCATAGGCGGTATTATGGTAGCTCCAGCCCTCTTTCATTTGTTGTTCAAGAGCGAGTGGTGGGCAGCTATACCTTATTTCCAACTACTCTGCGTGGGCGGATGCTTTACTGTGCTTACTGCTGTCAATAACAATTTTATTAAGGTGAGCGGTCGGTCGTCGGGCATACTGTGGATAGAGATAGTCAAGATAATAATTACCGTAGCAGCGATAGCCCTACTTTATAATAAGGGCGTGCTGGCCATGGTGGCCGGACTTATGGCAGTAAGAGCATTGGTATACCTTATTAATATATACGTTACCCAATGCTATACCGGTTATGCCGTATGGCCGCAACTGTGCGATACTGTGCCCTATATGCTGTTGGCCGTGATTATGGCTGTGGCTGTATGGGGCGTAGGTAGAGTAATAGATATGGCATGGCTGCAGTTGATACTGCAAATACTTACAGGCGTTGCCGTCTATGTGCTGCTGGCCTATATTACAGGCAGTGCCATTCTGAAAGAAACCATTAGGTTATTGCTAAAGAAACAATCATGATGAAAAGAGATGTCAAGGTAAGCGTACTTATGCTTGCCTACAATCAAGAACAGTATATTGATGAGGCCATACGTAGTGTGGTGTTGCAAGAAACCGATTTCGACTATGAACTGATTATCGGCGACGATGGCTCAAGCGATGAAACAGTGGCCCGTTGCCGCAACTGGCAGCGCCGTTATCCCGATCGCATACGTCTGCTCGACCATAGCGACAATGTAGGACTGGCGCGTAACTTTGTGCGTACCTACAATCAGGCCCAGGGAGAGTATGTTGCAATATGCGAGGCCGATGATTTCTGGATAGACCGCCATAAACTGCAGATACAAGTAGATTTCTTAGATGTCCATCCTGAGTATGCTATGTGTTTTCACCGCGTGGTAAACTACTACGAAGCCGACGGAAGCAAGAGCCTGAGCAATGGTGGGCAGAAATCAGAGATGACTATCAACGATGTGGCCACATGCAACTATATAACCAATGTATCGGTATGTTATCGGCGTGGCCTATTTGGTCCATTACCCAACTGGATGGACCAGGTTACCAGTTACGATTTGGTAATGCATATCCTTACGCTCCAGTATGGCAAAGTGTACTATATGCGGCGAGTTATGGCCGTATACCGCAAGCTGGCTACAAGTATTTGGACGGGTGCCGACAAGGAACGCCGTTCATACATATCGCGCAAGAACCGCGAACTGCTTATGGCATATTTCAAGGATAAGAACCCGGAAGTATACGATATACTCTGCCGGTCTAATGCACAGAACTGTCTAGATATGGCCAATACACTTGAAGCCGAAGGCAAACACGATGATGCAGCAGAGTATCTTGCCAAGGCCAAAGAATATTGCCCCACATGGACCGATGAAGATATACTAAGTCAGCGCAATGCCCTTATGCATACGCAGCGTCCACGGCCGTTGCATCGGTTTCTTTCTACATGCCGTGTAGCCGTTTCCAAATTAATGCCGTTACCTCGAATAAAATGAATGAACAAGAAAAATCGCGTATAGTCCTTGTCCCCTTTGGCGGATTGGGCAACCGCATGAAAGTAATACCAGCCGGCATACGTCTGGCCAAAAAGTATAACTGTGATATAGATATCTACTGGTTTCGCGATTCTGGTCTGGCCAGTCGTTTCGATCAGCTTTTTGAGCCAATAGATATAGAGGGCGTGCGATTGATAGAGGGCTCTCGAAAAAAGTCGTTCTATTGGGGCCGTCCGCGAAAGACCAATGGCTGTATGTCGCGCCATTGGCTGCAGTCGCATGGTTACCGCATGTTTATAGATATACAGAAAGTTGAAGAGGTAGAACAGTATCTCGCTACTAACAACGGCAAGGTATGGATATCCAGTTGTTGCTATTTCCTGGACAAAGACAATGTGCCCGTAGATACCTACGATATATTCAAGCCACTGCCCCATATACAGGCAGGTATAGATGCTGTGGCCGCCAATTTTGGTGAGAATACCGTGGGAGTACATGTGCGGCGTACCGACAATGAAGATGCTAAAAAGAAAAGCAAGACCGAGGATTTCTTAGAGTGTATGGAACTGCAGCCAAAGGATACCCGTTTCTATCTGGCTACCGACGAGAGCGATATAAAAAGACTCTTCTGTAGGCTATTCGGTAATCGCATAATGACAATGCAGGCCGATGCTTGTCGTAACACGCAGAGAGGCATACGCGATGCAGTAATAGAAATGTATGTACTCTCACGAACAAAACGTATATTCGGCTCGCATGGATCTACCTTCTCATCAGCTTCGGCGTGTATTGGTCGTATTCCTTATGCAAATACTGATATAGATACTGCAGACACTTTGGCACCCTCTGCCTCCGTATCCCAAAAGATACTGGCCATTATAGTTTCTTACAATTTCAAGCCTTGGATGGATCGCTGTCTAAGGTCGTTAGAAGAATCAGAAACACCAGTAGACATAATGGTGATAGACAACCTGTCGACCGATGGTACTGCCGATGCCGTAGAACAGAACTATCCCCAAGTAATGTTGATAAGAAATCAAAAGAATCTTGGTTTTGGCCGTGCCAATAATATAGGTATGCAGTATGCCATAGAACACGGCTACGATGCCGTGCTGCTTATTAATCAAGATGCATGGATAGAAGCTTCTGCTATAGGCAAGTTGGCCGAGGCCAGTCGTCGCCATCCGCGTTATGGTATACTCTCGCCGGTACACCTTACCGGTAGCGGAGAAAAGATAGAATATGGCTTCTCTGTATATACCGGCGTAAAATCTAAAGGTGAACAACCATCAGCCCCATTGGTACAAGTGCCGTTTATAAATGCCGCTATTTGGTATATGCCCGTGGCTGCCCTAAAACAGGTGGGCCTGTTTGCCCCGATATTCGAGCACTATGGCGAAGACAAAGATATGGCCAACCGTATGGCCTATCACAACTATCGTATAGGTTTTCTGCCGCGGGTGTATGCTTGTCACGACCGTGAAAATCGCGAGATTACCAACAAGGCTTTCAGACATTCAGAATTTGTATATCACTTGTCAGAAGAAACTAATCCCGGCAATTCCTTCTGTAGGGTAAGCGCATATACCTTTTTAGCGTTGCTAAAGAAATTTTTGAAGGCCCTATTTACCCTGCAGTGGAAACGACTATTCGCTTATTGCTGTGTGGGAGGAAAACTGGTGTGGAAGTTTTTTCAAATTGTCAAGACCAGAAGGCAGTCGCGTAAAGTAAATTTAAATAATTACAGGGTGGCTCAATAAAAGCCATCTCTCAAAAAAAATATTAACTCAATGGTGGTAATTTATAGAACCACCCAATAAGTAGATGGAAAAAGCCCCGATAGTACTTTTAGCTTATAACCGTCCAGAACATTTGGAACGGACCATAGCTGCACTGAAACAAAATACAGAGGCCGCACAGACCGACCTATATATATATTGCGATGGAGCCAAAACCAAGGCCGATGAACCCCAGGTAGAACGCGTAAGGGAAATAGCTCGGCGAGTAGATGGATTCAAGACGCTTAATCTGGTAATGCGCGAGCGTAATATAGGTTTGGCCAATAATGTGATAGACAGTGTAACACGGGTGGTGAATACCTTTGGACGCGTTATTGTGGTAGAAGACGACCTGGTGGTAGCTCCCTATTTTCTGCAGTTTATGAACGATGCCCTTGAGATGTACAAGGACGAAGATAGAGTAGGGCATATCCAGGCCTGCGATTTTACCCAAGCATCTCTTCCTGACACCTTCCTTATTCAGTGGACGGGTAGTTGGGGATGGGCAACATGGAAGCGCGCCTGGCAGCACTTTAACCCCGATGGAAAGGCACTGCTTGACCAACTCTGTAGTCGCGGTCTTGCCCGGAGATTCGATTTCAATGGCAAATATGGTTTTACCCGAATGTTGCGCCGCCAGACCGAGGGGAAGAACGATTCGTGGGCCATACGCTGGAATGCTTCGCTCTTTCTTGAGGGTATACTCTCGCTCAACGTAGGACGCTCGCTTGTGGCCAACGAGGGCTTCGATGGTAGTGGAACCAATTGTGGCGGGGGTGGACTTTATGGGTCGAAACTTTGGATGCATCCCCTTAAGGTAGAGAAGATAGAGCCCATAGAAGAGAACCTGGAGGCACGCCGCCAGTATGAACGCTATTATGCCCGTACCAATTCGTTTTGGGCCAAAGCCCGTAGACGTATCGTGCGCACGTTGCACGGCGATTTCGGAGCTTGAACATATAGCTCTGGCAACAGTGAAAACCTATGGCAAGTGTGTTTTTTGAAAAATGTATGTCGTGTTTCGATATTTTTTAAGTAAGTTTGCAATCTATGGCAGATTATCACAATAAGTTGCAAGCGGTGAGCAGCGTGTTGGAGCGTCTTGTTACTCCCCTTAAGACTAACGCACTGTTCTTTGTAGCCATGTATGTTTTGGGCGTGATGGGCGAGTGGCTTACACTGCCCAACACCAAGGGTGCACACCTATATGGTAACCTGTATTTAGAACTCTTTTTCGACTTGTATATAGTGTGCGCGGTGCTCGCTTTGCTTCCCGTCAAGGTGCGGGTGTGGGCGCGCCGTATAGTATATATAGTGGTATATGCAATAACCATCATTGATGTGTATTGTTTTTGGAAATTCCGCTCTACTATAACACCCACAATGTTGCTACTTGTTGATGAAACCGATTCGCGTGAAGCTGGCGAATTTCTAAGTTCTTACCTTTCACCAGAAATGGTGTTCAGTCCGGTAGGGTGGATATTGCTCTTGATGTTACTACATGCCTTGGCAGCGTGGAAACGCCGTTGGTTGGCAGAGAAAGTACCCCAGGTAGTACAACGTTATCTTCCTGTTGGAGGGGCGCTGATTTTGGTTATAATGTGTTGGGCCACAGCGTCTGTTTGGCATAACAAGACAGCGTTGGTAAAACTCTTTTCGGGGAAGACAATAGGTGATGTAGAACATACCCTTACCGACCCGCAACATGCAGTGCTCTATACGCCATTGTGGAGACTATCCTTCAGCGTATATGCCAACTCGCTGGCTGCGCAGCAGATAAATAAATTGGTAGAGAATATAGACAAGATAAAGGTAGATAGTTGCTCGTTTCGCTCGCCAGAAATTGTGCTGATTATAGGTGAGAGCTACGGCAAGCATCATTCATCGCAGTACGGCTATCCACTGCCTACCACACCCCGGCAGATAGCTCGCGAGCGTCGTGGACGGCTGATTAAGTTTACCGATGTGGTGACGCCGTGGAATCTTACCAGCTTTGTGTTCAAAAATACTTTCTCACTGCATGTAGTAGGTCAACCGGGCGAGTGGTGCGACTATCCACTTTTTCCTGAAGTGTTCCGTCGCGCTGGATACCATGTAACATTCCTTACCAACCAGTTTCTGCCCAAGGCAAAAGAGGCCGTATACGATTTTAGCGGAGGCTTCTTTCTTAACAACCCTAAGCTTAGCGAGGCCCAGTTTGATACCCGCAACAGCGAGGTGCACAAGTACGATGAAGGACTCTTGGACGACTATGACCACATAGCAGAAAACACCGGTGATAACAAAGGTAATCTGTACATCTTCCATCTCTTGGGACAGCATGTGTCTTACCGTGACCGTTACCCCCATAAGCGAGCCCATTTCTATGCGTCAGACTACGAAGAAATGCGCCCCGAGCTTACTGCTAAGCAGCGCAAGATGGTAAGTTACTACGACAATGCCGTGCTCTACAATGACTCTATTGTAGACCAGATATGCCGTAGGTTTGACAACCGTGATGCCATAGTAATCTATATGCCCGACCATGGCGAAGAGTGCTACGAGGAGAATAGAGGTATAATCTGTCGCAACCATTCGGCAAAAATAGACTACGGATTGGCCAAGTACGAATTTGAAATACCCTTCTGGATATATTGTTCACACCGCTATGCCGTGCGCCATCCAGAGATATTCAAGCAGATAGTTGAGGCTCGCAAACGTCCATATATGACCGATGCTCTTCCACATCTGCTGCTCTATTTGGCAGGTATATCCACGCCTTATTATAATCAGCGTTACAATCTGCTGAGTCCTGATTACGATGCTACCCGCCCCAGACTGCTTAAGGGAAATACCGACTACGACCGCCTTACGCCGCCTGAGACACAGAGTAGCACAGTAACTATACCATTCAAATAACCATAAATTATGGCTTCTATACCCAATACACAACCCCTGCTCAGCCGTGCCGAGTGCAATATATTGAGAGGTGTGGCCATTATAGGCATATTTCTCCACAATTACTGTCACTGGCTCGCCCCTATTGTAAAAGAAAACGAGTATACTTTTTCTTCACATAATGTAGGTGTACTCAACCAGGTTTTGGGGCATCCCGATATCTATCTGCCTGTGCATCTATTGTCGTTCTTTGGGCATTATGGTGTTCCGGTGTTCCTTTTTCTCAGTGCCTACGGATTGGTATGTAAGTACGAACAGTCTGCTGCATCGGGGGTAACACACCCTCGGGTTGGCGTTATGCGCTTTGTACGCTACCATTACCTTAAACTGTTGAAAATGATGATTGGTGGTTTTGTGGCCTTTGTTTGCATAGACGCCATGACTCCAGGACGTTGGCACTATACCGTTATCCAGGTGGTGGCGCAGCTGGGTATGTTTAATAATCTTCTGCCCGACCCAGATCATCAGATATGGCCGGGTCCATACTGGTTCTTTGGTCTGATGCTCCAGCTATATATTGTATATAGGTTATTACTCTACCGCCGGCACTGGAGTGTTGCGGTAGTGCTGGTGGTAGTTTGTGTGGCTGTACAGCTGACTATGGTTCCCGATGGTGATACCATTAACCGTTACCGTTACAACTTCATGGGCGGTATGTTACCCTTCGGTTTAGGTCTACTTTATGCCCGCTATGGCTATAGATTGCGCCAGGAGCAGTGTAGCGCATGGTTATGGGGCGCAGGCTTCGTAGCTTCGTGCTTACTGGTCTATGTGTGCAGTCTGTCATTTACCTTGTGGGCCATAGCCCCCGCTATAGTGTGTATAGGAGCCGTATGTATGGTTAAATGGATAGGTTGTTGGTCAAATAATGTGGGCAATCGCGTAGCCTATGTATTGGGATGGATGGGACAAATATCGGCAGCACTCTTTGTGAGTCATCCTATAGTGCGTAAGATACTTATCCCCATAAGCAGGGGCGGTGATATCTACGCTGGACTGTTGCTCTATCTGCTCTCTGCCGTATGTGTGGCATGGCTTTTCCGTATGCTGATGAACAAGATACCTAACCCAAAACTTTAACCTATGGACAAAAGGAATATAGAGTGGGTCCGCCTGTCGCAATATCGCGGTGTATTGATGGGTATTGCCATCATTATGATAGTGCTTTTCCATGTGGCACTTCCGCGCAGCAGTGCCTTCTTTGGACTGAAGCGTATGGGCAACATGGGTGTCGATATTTTCTTCTTCCTTAGTGGCATCGGCCTGTGGTTTGCTTGGATAAAATGTCCTCGCGTGGCGCATTTTTACCGTCGCCGGTTGCTACGCATACTTCCGGCATGGCTTGTATTTTCTACGGCATTCTATCTGCCAGACTATCTTGGACCGCAACGGTTTTCATCGTCGTTGCCCGACCTAATAGGCGATATTACCATAAACTGGGACTTCTGGTTGCACGATGAACTTACCTTTTGGTATATTCCGGCCACACTTATGCTCTATCTTTGGGCACCATGGTATATGCGGCTATTGGTGCGCAACCGCTGGTGGGGCTTTGCGCCCGTGCTGATGATGGGGTGGTGCGTGGCCGTACAGTACATTGTTCCTATACACCATGCCGTGGGGCATATAGAGATATTTTGGAGCCGCGTGCCCATATTCTTTATAGGCATTGTAGCAGGGAAATGGGTAAAAGAGCGTTGCACTCTGCCCCACCAAGCACTGCCCGTAGCTGGCGTTACGGCTTTAGCTTTCTCGGTACTCTGTATAGCGCTCGAGCAGACGGTTCATGGGCGTTTTCCCATATTTATTGAACGACTTATATACATTCCTCTTGTTGTTGCGGGTTTGCTGTGGCTCTGTCATTTTTTGCACCGCGTGCCAAGCCGCTTGCTCTCTGCACTCACTTTTATAGGGGGGATAAGCCTGGAGATTTACCTTATACACTGCCATTTTGTGTTGAAATATATAGAGCCGTTGGCGTTAGGCTATCTGCCTACCGCCGCTTTGTGCTTGACCATAACCATACCTGTGGCGTGGCTTGTACACCGGTTGTTGAATATTGTAATTAAAGCAATGCATTTATGAAAAGCAAGTTAATGGGCGCTCTGCGCATCATACGCATACGCCAATGGGTGAAAAACTTCTTTGTGCTCATCCCTGTATTCTTTGGAGGAGCCATGTTTGATACCAGTCTGATAGCCGCTGGTGTACTTACCATGCTGGCTTTCTGCTTTGCCGCCTCGGCCGTGTATTGTCTTAATGATATAATAGATGTTGAGGCCGATAGAGCCCATCCCGTAAAGTGTATGCGTCCAGTGGCAAGCGGACAGGTTTCAGTGACCGAAGCCTACTTGCTTATGGGCGTGATGGCCGTGCTCTCCATGGTTGTACTCTCGTTTCTTACAGAATGGCGATCGGTAGGTGGAATAGTGGTATTCTATCTGATACTCAATGTGGTGTACTGTATAAGATTGAAAGATTTGGCTATTGTCGATGTATGCGTGGTAGCCTTCGGCTTTGTACTGCGCATCCTTGCGGGCGGTTTGGCCACCGATATCCAACTTAGTAAGTGGATAGTGCTGATGACCTTTCTACTTACATTGTTTCTTAGTTTTGCCAAACGGCGCGACGATGTGTTGCGGATGGAGGCTACGGGCGTGGCTCCGCGCAAGAATACCATTCGCTACAATCTAACTTTCATCAACCAGGCCATAACTATTACCGGAACGGTGATGCTGGTGTGCTATATCATGTATACGGTATCGCCAGAAACACTTGCCAATTTCCATAACGACTATCTCTATCTTACCAGTGTGTTTGTGTTGCTGGGCTTGCTTAGGTATATACAGATAGCCGTGGTCGACAAGAAGAGTGGCGACCCTACCAAGGTAATTCTCAAGGACCGTGCCATCCAGCTTATAGTGGCAGCGTGGTTCATGGCGTTCCTCTTTATAATATATATATAGGTGTAGACGATGCGACAGGTATATGCTTTCGATTTCGACGGTACGCTTACCCGGAGCGATACACTCATTGCGTTTATCCGTTACGCCTGCGGCCTGCGGTCGATGGTGTGGGGACTGGTATGCTGCTCGCCATGGATAGTACTGATGCTTGCACACCTTTATCCTAACTATAAAGCCAAGCAGCGTTTGTTCTCTCATTTCTTCAAAGGATGGACGCTTGCTCGCTTTGATGACCAGTGCCGTAGTTTTGCCCGTACTCACGGCAGTGTACTTAGACCTGATGGGATGACCGTCTTGCGCAAGGCTCTTGCCGAAGGAGCCCAGGTGGCTATAGTCAGTGCGAGTATAGACAACTGGGTAGCGCCCTTCTTTGACGGCATTGTCTCTAATGGCCACCATATAACCGTGTTGGGTACAAAGATAGAAACTGCTAGCGGAATAGTTACTGGCCGTTTTGCCACGCCTAACTGCTATGGCCCAGAGAAAGTGCGCCGTATACGAGAAGCTTTTCCTGATCGTGATAAATACCGTCTTACCGCCTTTGGCGATAGCCGTGGCGATAAAGAAATGTTGGATTATGCAGACCAAAAATACTACAAACCCTTCGGATGACCGCCGCCGTACAGTAGGTGAGATAGTGCGATTTGGTATAGTGGGTACTTTGGCCACGGCTATACAGTATGGAGTCTATTGGTTGCTGCTTAAGCTACTTCAACCGTCGCTGGCTATGACGATGGCCTATGTGGTGAGCTTTGCGTTCAACTTTTATGCATCTACCCGCTATACATTTAAGGTCAAGGCCAGTGTGGGTCATGGGGCAGGCTTTGCTCTCTCTCATGCCGTTAACTATATATTGCAGATGGGGGTGCTCAATGTAGCTATATGGGCTGGTATTGATGAGCGATTGGCTCCCATCCCCATGTTTGCCGTGTGTGTACCGGTTAATTTTGTGCTGGTGAGATATTTTCTTAAACGATGATATAATTCTGATGCAGATACAGACAGATAATAAATTCTCTATGCGCAAATCCTTGCGCCATATGTTGGTGCCGTGCCGCAAAGAGTGGCCTATGATGATTGTTATGGCAATGTTGTTGGTGGCTCTCAATGCTCTTACCATAATACATTATTATGGCGAATTTACACCATTGGCTGACCATTACTGGAATTTGTTTATAGGCAAATTCCATGTGTCGGGCTTCGACCCCATTTCTTATTATATTGTATCCAATTGGGACGCACGGTACAACGTGTACAGACATCCGTTGCTGGCGTTTATGATGTGGATACCCTATCTTATAAATCAGGCGCTGATATGGCTTACGGGGGTAAACTGCGCCATCTTTGTGATGAGCTTCATACAGGTGGCGGCCGCTTGGTACGCTTTTCTTTTCTTGTATAGAATTCTGCATGAGGTTATGGGGTTGGCGGTTGGCGATGCCCGTTTACTGTCGTTTTTCTTTTATTCGTTTGCCTATATTATGGTAACGGCCATGGTTCCAGACCATTTTGTGATGTCGCTCTGTGTGTTGCTCTTTGTACTCTATTGCTCGGGGTTGCTTATGGTACGGCGTAAGCAGATGTCGTTGCCGGCGGCGGTAGTATTGTTTATACTTACAGCGGGTATATCGCTCAATAATGGACTCAAAGTATTCCTTTCGGCTCTCTTCGTCAACGGCCGCCGTTTCTTCAGTCCCAAGTTCTTGCTGTTTGGCGTGGTGGCTCCCGCCCTGCTTATATGGATAGGTGCTCGGTACGAGTACCACTATTTGGTGGCTCCGGGCGAAAATGCGCGCCATGCTGCAATAGCCCGGCATAAGGCCGAGCAGAAACGTAAGGCTCTCTCAGTAGCTCAACAAAAAGCATCGTCGCAACATACACAGACGGCGCCACAGCCCAAGAAGCAACATCAACCCAAGAAAGGTGCTCCGTTTATGCAGGGCGAGTTTATGCGGTGGAGCGACAAGACTTCGCCGCGAGTGGAGTCGGTAGTTGAAAATCTCTTTGGCGAGTCTATCCAGTTGCACCCTGATTATCTGTTGCAAGACGAAAGTCGTTTCCGCCCGATGATAGTAAAATATCGGTGGATGGTGAACTATGTTGTCGAGGCCATCATTGCAGTCCTCTTTTTGGCAGGTATATGGATGGGTCGCCGTAACCGTATGTTGTGGCTCTGCCTGTCGTGGTTCGGACTGGATATGTTACTCCATGTAGGGATAGGCTTCGGTCTTAACGAGGTATATATCATGACGGCTCATTGGGCTTTTGTGGTGCCTGTGGCCATGGGCGCTTTACTGGCTCGGCCTACCCGTTGGCGCCCCCTCTGTCGTGGACTTATAGCCATGCTCACTCTATGGCTCTATATATATAATGGTTATCATATAGTAAAATACATGCTATGCTGAAAATATTCAAGATAAATCGCTCAGAACGCCCCGTAGCCGTAGTGGCGTTGCTGGTTACAGTTGTGCTCAACGCATTAGTTGTGGCCCATTATTTCCCTCTGCTTTCGGCAGTGGGCGTAAATTATCACGATATGGCCCGCGATGTGTTTCATATGTCAGGCTTCGATGCTTGGAGCTATTCAGTAGTGTCAGAGTGGAACGGCTGGCAGTATAACGTGATACGCCACCCGCTATTGGCCATATTCATGTATATACCCTATCTTGTCAATCAGTTGCTTATTTGGCTTACGGGCGTAAACTGTGCTGTGCCGGTGGTAGCGGTTGTAGAGGTATTCTTTGGGTTCTACGGAGCAATATTCTTCTTCCGCATCATGCGCCAGGTGGTTGGAGTAAGCCGTACAGACGCCTGGCTCCTTGCAGCTTACTTCTATTTTATGGCCTATATTATGCTTACGCTTATGGTGCCAGACCATTTTAATCTTACGCTTTGTATGATGATGGCGGTACTGTATATCTCGGGCAGACAGATGCAGACGGGGCGTATGATGAAGGTTTGGCATACGGTAGTGATGTTTTTCCTTATGGCAGGTGTGTCGCTCAACAATGGTATCAAAGTATTTCTTTCAGCACTCTTTGTCAACGGCCGGCGCTTGTTCCGCTTACGTTATATGTTGTTAGGCATAATCTTGCCTACAGCGTTGATATGGGGTGTGGCCAATTTGGAACACCATGTATGGGTGGCTCCGCTCGAGGCTGTGGCCAAGGCCAAATTAAAAGCTCAAGACCAGGCCTTTCGAGATAGTCTCTACCGAGCTTATGCCGATACAGCCTCTACCCATGACCCACAGGCTATACAGCGAGGGGTGAACAAGATAATACGTAGGTTGGCTCACGAAAAATACGTGCGCAATCATGCCAATCCCAAGATAGGTGACCCGATGTCGAAAAATGGTTTCATGGCATGGACCGACCGCAGTACCGACCGGTGGGCCAGTATTGTGGAAAATCTTTTCGGAGAGTCAGTTCAGTTGCATCGCAATGTGCTATTGCAGGATATACTTAAAGACAACCGTCCTATGATAGTAGCTTATGAACACTGGCATTACTATTGTGTAGAAGCCCTTGTGGCCCTGCTCTTTGTAGCTGGTATATGGACGGCGCGGCGCAGTCGCTTCTTCTGGATGGCATTCTCGTGGTTTGCTTTTGATATGCTTGTCCATATTGTTTTGGGATTTGGTATTAACGAAGTCTATATAATGACAGCCCAATGGGCCTTTATCATTCCACTTGCCATGGCCTATCTGTTTAAAGCCTCTGCCGGTATCTACGGAAAAGTACTGCGCATAGTTGTGGCGGTACAGGCTCTTTATTTGGCTATATATAACGGCAGTCTTGTGGTGGGCTATCTGTGCTAAACAGATAC
>CAVHVH010000041.1:0-16408 GCA_963639385.1 Oscillospiraceae bacterium | reverse complement strand
CTTTCTGGGTTGCCCACAAACTGTAGCGTCATACGTCCCTGACGGAGAATTATCTTCTCGAAGCCAAGTCTTTTGCCCAAACGGCGCAGGGCTACCACCTGCATTAGCTCCTCGCCCTCGTGGGGAATAGGGCCGAAGCGATCAACCAATCTGCGGCGATAGGCTTCAAGGTCGCGATCGTCGGTAATATTGTCGAGTTCGCGGTAGAGCAACATTCGCTCGCTCGAACCCGGCACATAAGTGTCAGGGAAATACATTTCAAGGTCGCTTTCCACGGTACAATCGTCAACAAATTCACCGCTCACATCCTTTCCAGCAGCCATCTCATCGGCATAAATTTGCTGGAATTCATCGTTCTTAAGTTCGGTGACAGCCTGCGACAGTATCTTCTGATACATTTCATAACCCAAGTCTTCCATAAATCCACTCTGCTCGGCACCCAACAAATTACCCGCACCCCGAATATCAAGGTCTTGCATTGCGAGATTAAATCCACTACCCAACTCAGAGAAGTTCTCCAAAGCCTCCAACCGTCGCCGTGCATCGGGCTTGAGAAGTGATTTGGGTGGAGCCAGCAGATAGCAGAACGCTTTGCGGTTACTCCGGCCCACACGTCCGCGCATTTGGTGCAGATCTGACAACCCAAACCGGTGGGCATCGTTAATTATTATGGTATTGGCGTTGGATATATCGATGCCGTTTTCAACGATAGTGGTCGAAAGCAGCACATCGTAATCGTAGTTAATAAATCCCATGATGATTTTTTCCAATTCATCGGGCGGCATCTGTCCATGTCCTATGGCCACACGGCAATCGGGCACATATTTATGAATAAGATTAGCTATCTCGGGCAGACTAGAAATACGGTCGCTTACAAAGAACACCTGCCCGTTGCGACTCATCTCAAAGTTTATGGCCTCGGCTATCACCTCATGGCCGTAGCAGTCTACCTCTGTATGTACTGGATAGCGGTTAGGAGGTGGCGTACGCATCACGCTCATATCGCGTGCGCCCATCAGCGAGAACTGCAGCGTTCGCGGAATAGGAGTTGCTGACATGGTAAGCGTATCTACATTGGTTTTCATAGTACGCAGTTTCTCTTTGGTAGACACTCCAAATTTCTGTTCTTCATCAATGATGAGCAGTCCCAGGTCTTTCCATTTCACCGCTTTACCTATAAGTTTATGGGTTCCTACAAGGATATCTATCTTACCATCGGCCAAGTCTTTCAATACCTGTGTAGTCTGTTTGGCCGAGCGTGCCCTACTAAGGTAATCTACACGAACTGGAAAATTTTTCAACCTATTGCGGAACGTCTGATAATGCTGAAAGGCAAGTACTGTAGTTGGCACCATTACAGCTACCTGTTTAGAGTCGCAGGCTGCCTTGAAGGCAGCGCGCACAGCCACTTCGGTCTTTCCAAAGCCTACATCGCCACACACCAGGCGATCCATGGGTCGTGCCCGTTCCATGTCGGCCTTTACATCTTGTGTGGCCTTCAACTGGTCTGGTGTATCTTCGTAGAAGAAGCTAGCCTCCAGTTCGTGCTGCATATAAGAGTCGGCACTGAAAGCAAATCCCTTCTCCTGTCGGCGGCGTGCATAGAGTTTTATCAGGTCGCGGGCTATATCCTTAATACGCTTTTTGGTGCGTTCTTTCAACCTATCCCAAGCTCCGGTGCCCAAAGTAGAGAGGCGAGGAGGTTCACCCGTATCCTGACGACGGTACTTACTTATCTTGTAGAGCGAGTGGATAGAAACATCTACTTTGTCGTTGTGTTGGTAGATTATGCGTATTACCTCTTGATAACTGTCGCCAACGGGAACACGCACCAGTCCTCCGAATTTTCCTATACCCAAGTCGGCATGCACTATAAAGTCGCCAGGCTCAAGTTCGTAGAGTTCTTTCATAGTGAGAGCCATCTTGCCAGACCGGGCATGATCGCTGCGAAGACTGTATTTGTGGAATCGATCGAATATCTGATGGTCGGTAAAACAACATATGCGCAACTCGTTGTCGGCAAATCCACTGTGTAGAGTTTTGTCAACACTCTCAAAGTCGAGCTCTCCACGTTGGGCGTTGTATTGGGTACGTTCGCGGTCGCTGCCCATCTCGGCAAATATCTCATGCAGGCGCTGCTGCTGTTTGGCACTGTCGGCCAAAATAAACAGACGGTAGCCCCGCAACTGATAGTCTTCGAGCGTTTGCCACAAAAGGGCGAAATTCTTATGGAAAAGCGGTTGTGGAGTGATATCCATATGCAGGATTGCCATATTGCCGGGGGCATCGGCTTGCTTCTGTCCGGCATTCATACCAAACAAGACTTGACGGAACTGTTGCATGAGCGTTTCGAACTGCGACGGCGGACAAAGAGCCCATTCGCTACGCATTTCGCGTTGTATCTGTTCGCGTTCCATCTCAGTAGCTCCCTCCAAGCGTTCGGCAATAGCCTGCGAAGAGAAGCCTTCACTGTAAAGCCGCGCCACCACGCTAAGCACATATCCAAAATCGGGGGAAACAAGCAACGTATCGGCCGGAAGCGATTCAAGGAAAGGCACCCGAGTGGAGTCTGTTTGGGTCAACTCGGGCAAGATATCCACCTCTTCTTTGCGGTCTTTCGATAACTGGTCTTCAACCTCAAAAGTACGGATAGTATCAATCTCATCGCCAAAGAAATCTATACGGAACGGATATTCACTTGAATATGAATAGATATCAACTATACTGCCACGCTGGGCAAACTGACCGGGCTCGTACACATAGTCTACCATTTCGAAGCCCATACTGCGCAACTGGCCTGTCAAATGACTGATGCTCACGGTCTGCCCCACTGTCAAGTGAATACAGTGGTCATCGATATTCTGCTGCGAGGCCACCATTTCGGCCATAGCCTCTGGATGGGTAACTATATATAGCGTAGAGTGTGCGCTACGCGAACAAAGACGTCCAAGCACCTCGGTACGCAATATCTCGTTGGCAGCATCACGCTGGCCATGGCGCACAGAACGGCGATATCCCGAAGGAAAGAAGAATACTTGCTCTTGCCCCATTATCTGTGTAAGATCGTGGTAGAAATAGCCGGCCTCATCGGCATCGGGAAGAATAAATACCACGGGCGATGATACCTTATCGGCAACCGAAGCAAACAGAAGCGGTGTTGCCGAAGCCTGCACACCCTGTATACATATACGCTGTGTATTAGGCTCGGCCAAAAGTTTAACGAGCGCACCCACTTTAGGGCACGCTCCATATAGTTGACAGAGTTGATTGATTGTCATATTGCGTGAAAACGCTTCGGTAAAAACTTTATTACTTTACGGGCAAAGCAGGATAATGACGGAACCATCCATCCCACCTTAGCCTCATTACACCAAAGAATGCCTCGCTAAAAATACCTCCACTCATCTTGCTTACTCCCTCGCGGCGGTTAACGAATACTACGGGCACTTCTTTAATTTTGAAACCTATCTTATAGGCCGTAAATTTCATTTCTATCTGAAAGGCATAACCCTTAAAACGAACTTTATCGAGGGGAATGGTGGCAAGAACCCGGCGGCGGTAACACTTAAATCCCGCTGTTGTATCGTGTACGTTAAAGCCCGTGACCATGCGCACATATTTAGATGCAAAATAGCTCATCAGCACACGCCCAATAGGCCAATTTACCACATTTACACCACTTACATAGCGCGAACCTATGGCAACATCGTAACCTTCGTCATGACAGGCCGCATAGAGGCGAGGCAGGTCTGCCGGGTCATGACTGAAATCAGCATCCATTTCAAATATGTAGTCATAACCATGTTCGAGTGCCCATTTGAAGCCAGCAATATAAGCAGTACCCAATCCCTGCTTACCACTGCGCTCTACAAGGAACAGTCTGTCGCCAAATTCTCCGGCCATAAGCCTCTTCACTATTCCGGCCGTTCCGTCGGGGCTTCCATCATCGATTACCAATATATGAAAGCACTTTTCTAACGAGAAAACCGCGCGCACGATTTTCTCCATATTTTCCTTTTCGTTGTATGTAGGAATTATTACAATACTGTCACTGGCATTCATACCTCTACATTTTTGTTACAAAGGTAGTGCAAGTTGAGAGGAATACAAAATAAATTTATTTATTTTTATTTCCGAAACGCAGCCTACCTTCATATTTTAAGATAAAGGTAGTGCAAAGCCAGAGAGGAATACTACTATATAACAGTACCACCTAAGCACTTCGCCTACTAGGCACAAGATATTTAACCTTGCCAAAAGCAAAAAAAGGAAGCATTAATACCCTAATTGGTTTTTTTTGTATAATTTTGCACGCTGAAAAGTTATGGAAATAAACATATAAACCAAATATATGAAGAAAAAAATACAGTTCAGTCTCGTATATAGAGATATGTGGCAGAGCTCCGGAAAGTTCCAGCCGCGCAAAGACCAGTTGGAGCGCATTGCTCCGGTAATCATTGAGATGGGTTGTTTTAGCCGTGTTGAGACCAACGGTGGCGCTTTTGAGCAGGTAAATCTGTTGGCCGGAGAGAACCCTAACGATGCTGTGCGCGCTTTCTGTAAGCCCTTTAACGAAGCCGGCATACAGACCCATATGCTCGACCGCGGTCTCAATGCCCTGCGCATGTATCCTGTTCCTGACGATGTTCGCGCCTTGATGTACAAAGTGAAAGCCAAGCAGGGAACCAACATCACCCGAATATTCGACGGTCTGAACGATGTACGCAACATAAAGCCATCTATCAAGTGGGCCAAAGAGGGCGGAATGATTCCCCAGTGCGCCTTGTGTATCACCACTTCGCCCGTACACACACTGGAGTATTATAGCAATATTGCCGATGAACTGATAGAAGCTGGTGCCGAAGAAATCTGTCTGAAAGACATGGCCGGCGTAGGCCAGCCCGCATTCCTGGGTAAGCTTACCAAGATGATAAAAGACAAGCACCCCGAAATACTTATACAGTACCACGGCCACTCTGGTCCAGGTCTGTCTATGGCCAGTATTCTTGAAGTGTGCAACAATGGTGCCGACATCATCGACGTAGCCATAGAACCCCTCTCATGGGGTAAGGTTCACCCCGATGTAATATCGGTAATCAGCATGCTCAAGAACGAAGGCTTTGATGTACCCGAAATCAACATGAGTGCCTACATGCAGGCCCGTGCACTTACCCAAGAATTCATAGACGAATGGCTGGGCTACTTCATCAATCCCGCCAATAAGATTATGAGTTCACTCTTGCTCGGATGCGGTCTACCCGGTGGAATGATGGGTAGTATGATGGCCGACCTGGGCGGAATACGCCAAACCATCAACAACATTCGTAAGAAGAAAGGCGATGCCGAGTTGTCTATGGACGACCTTCTAATCAAGCTCTTTAACGAAGTAGAGTACGTATGGCCACGCGTAGGATACCCACCATTGGTAACCCCATTCAGCCAGTATGTCAAGAACATAGCCCTAATGAACTTACTCACCATTGAGCAGGGCAAAGGCCGTTTCGTAATGATGGACGATGCTATGTGGGGAATGATACTCGGAAAGAGCGGCAAAATACCCGGCACAATAGCACCAGAACTGGTAGAACTAGCCAAGAAGCAAGGCCGCGAATTTACCGACGTAGATGCCCATACTCTGCTTACCGATGCCCTTGATGACTTCCGTAAAGAGATGGATGAAAATGGATGGGAATACGGTCAAGACGATGAAGAACTCTTTGAACTTGCCATGCACCCCGAGCAATACCGCAACTACAAGAGTGGACAAGCCAAGAAAAACTTCCTTGCCGACCTACAGAAAGCAAAGGATGCCAAACTGGGTACACAACTGAGTGCCGAACAGTTGGCCGCCTTCAAGCACGCTAAGGCCGATGCCATAGTTTGCCCCATAAAGGGCCAGTTGTTCTGGGAATTCCAAGGCGACGGAGAGGCTGCCCCCGCAGTAGAGCCGTTTATCGGAAAAGAATACAAGGAAGGCGATGCTTTCTGCTACATACAGGCTCCATGGGGAGAATTTATAGAAGTTAAAGCCGACCTCGGTGGCAAACTGGTAGAAATCAACGCCAAACAGGGCGAAAAGGTTCGCAAGGGCGACGTGATAGCCTATATTCAGCGCCCCGGAGCCGATGCATAACCAAATAATAGACAAATACTATCCTGAGGACAATGCCCTTAGGCATATACTTATTACGCACAGCACGCTCGTTATGCAGCGCGCTGTGCGTATTTGTGATGCCCATCCCGAATTGGGCATAAACCGCCAGTTCGTAATAGAAGCGGCCATGCTACACGATATTGGCATATTCCGCTGCAACGCACCATCAATATACTGCATGGGCGACGCACCATACATATGTCACGGCTACATCGGAGCCCAGCTTATGCGAACTGAAGGATACCCTAAACATGCTCGGGTATGCGAACGCCATACTGGAGCCGGACTTACACGCCGTGACATAGTAAGTCAGCATCTGCCGTTGCCAGAACAGAATTTTCTGCCGGAAACCATCGAAGAAAAACTAATCTGTTACGCTGACAAATTCTACTCAAAAACCCATCCCGAGCACGAGAAAAGCTACGAAGAAGCCATAAGAAGCCTACAGAAATTTGGAGAAGAAGGAGTTTTACGCTTCATGGAATGGAAAAAGATATTCGAAGAGAGTTAAATTTAGGTAAACAGATATAATTTAACCATTAATTCCTTAACTTTGCAGTCTTGATGAGGACCAAAACGCTTATAGTAATCTTCATGTTTGCCATCATATTTGTGATGGCCAAGACGGTTACACCCGCCGGTCCGAAGAAACCCAAAAAAGTAAAGAACGACACTACCCTTGTAACTGACTCGGCAAAACTGGCCGTAGCCAAACTGGCAACGACGATAGATACTACCAAGATGGACTCGCTCCAACTGGCCATCTATCACCACAACAAAGCCATAGACGATTCCATACGACTGGACTCTATCAACAAAGCCAAGAAAAACGGTATCGATGCTCCGGTAATCTACAAGAGCAACGACTCGTTGGTATACAACGCACTCACCAAACGCGCCTATATTTACGGCGAGGCCAATGTAAAGTACGAGAACATGGACCTTACCAGCGACCGGATAGACCTAAGCATGGACAGCAGTCTAGTACACGCCGTGGGAACGCCCGATTCGCTGGTCAAAGGAGGCATACGCAACAAACCGGTATTCAAAATGGGCGAAACAGAATACCAAAGCGACACTATGGCCTTCAACTTCAAAACCAAGAAAGGCTTCATTAACAACGTTACTACTCATCAAGAGGAAGGGTACTTGACCAGCCAAATCTCTAAACGTAACGATAAAGGCGAAATATTTCTGAAACACGGACGCTATACTACCTGCGACGCTGAACATCCTGACTTCTACATAGCCTTGTCACGCGCAAAAGTACGCCCAAACAAGGACGTAGTATTCGGTCCGGCCTATCTCGTAGTGGCCGATGTTCCCCTACCATTGGCCATTCCCTATGGTTTTTTCCCCTTTAGCAAGAGTTACTCGTCGGGGTTCATCATGCCGAGTTACGGCGATGAGCAAGACCGTGGTTTCTATCTGCGCGACGGCGGTTACTACTTCGCCATGAGCGACAAGTGGGATCTTAAACTTCTCGGAGAAATCTATACCAAAGGTTCTTGGGGTATCAGTGCAGCCTCTAATTACCGCAAGCGATACAAGTATAGCGGAAGCTTCCTCGGTAGTTTCCAAGACACCCGTACCGGTGACAAAGGTATGCCTGACTATTCGCGGCAAACCAGCTTCAAAATACAATGGAGCCACCGTCAAGATTCCAAAGCCAATCCTTTCAGCTCGCTCTCGGCCAGCGTAAACTTCGCCACCAGCAGTTACGAACGTAACAACCTGTACAGTATGTACAACCCGCAGACCATGACACAGAGTACACGTACCTCATCGGTCAGCTGGAGCACTACGTTCTCAAGCATAGGCATGACGTTAAGTTCTACGGCAAACCTTAGCCAGAACATGCGCGACACCACCATCGCCATGACGCTGCCAGACCTTAACATATCGATAAGCCGCTTCTACCCTTTCCGCAGAAAGAATGCGGCTGGAAAGCAACGATGGTACGAAAAGATATCGATGAGCTATACAGGCCATATAACCAACACTATAAACACCAAAGAAGACAAGCTCATGTCGTCTAACTTGGCCAAAGACTGGCAGAACGGCATGCAGCACAATATACCCATACAGGGAACTTTCACCTTATTTAATTATATAAATGTAACTCCGTCGTTCAATTTTACCGACCGCACTTACCTACGCAAAATCAACAAGTCGTGGGACGAAACCACTGGTCAGGTAGTAAACGACACCATCAACGGCCTACACAACGTGTACAACTGGAATTTCGCCATGAGTGCCAACACCAAGTTGTACGGATTCTACGTACCCAGCCGCAAGATTTTTGGCGACAGAATACAAGCCATCCGCCACGTCATCACCCCACAGGTAAGTTTCAGCTATGCACCAGACTTTAGTGCTTCGCGCTACGGATATTACCAAACCTACCAGCGCACCAATGCCGACGGCACCGTAGACCTGGTAGAATACTCTCCCTACGAAGGAGCCACCTTTGGATATCCTTCGCGCGGAAAAACGGGTAGCTTATCGTTCAGCTTGGCCAACAACCTTGAAATGAAAGTAAAAAGCGACAAAGACAGCACCGGATACAAGAAAATCAGCATAATAGATAACTTCGGTCTGCAGATGTCGTACAATATGGCCGCTAAGGAGAAGCCCTGGAGCGACCTGGGTATGGATATTCGCCTGAAATGGTGGAAGAACTACACTTTTAACCTACACGCTGTATTTGCCACATACGCTTACGAGCTGGACAAAAACGGCACCCCCTATGTAGGCAACCACACCGAATGGGGCTACGGCCGCTTTGGTCGTTTTCAAGGCATGTCGCAGAACTTCTCGTTCACCCTTACACCTGAAAAGTTGAAGAAACTCTTTGGCGGAGGCGACGACAAGGACGACGACAAAAAAGACAAGGAAGGTATAGATACCGGTATAGAAAGCAACGTAGACGACGATATGATTGAGGGCCAGCGCGGTGCCAAGAAGCGCAAAGATACCGGCAAGGCCGAAACCGATGACGACGGCTACATGCTATTCTCTATGCCATGGTCGCTCACCGTAGGATACGGAGTAACCATGAGCGAGAACCGCGATATCAAGAAGTTCAACTACGACAAGATGCGTTACCCGTACAAGTTTACCCAAACCGTAAACATGAGCGGAAACCTACGCATAAGCGACGGATGGAACATAAGCTTCTCGTCGGGATACGACTTTGAGAACCACAAGATAAGTATGACTACCGCCTCACTGCAACGCGACCTACACTGCTTCAACATGAGTTGCCAGGTTGTACTCGCCCCATACACCAGCTATAATTTCTCGTTCCGTTGTAATGCCTCAACACTCACCGATGCATTGAAATACGACAAGCGTAGCGGTTATAGCAATGCCGTGCAGTGGTATTAGAAAAACGTATCAGATTGCGTTTAAAAGCGTAGACGCATCATCCATACTTTTAACCGTAGAACTTTTTAATGGCGGTTTTAAAAGTTACCATTCTATTTATCTTATACAGTAACTTTTTTCATTTGTTGCAATAGGTACCATTCTTGCCATAATGGTTTCTGTATGCCTCAATGACACATCCATGGATTGCGTATTTTGCCAAATTTCTGCTTATTTATCAAAAAACAAGGGTAAAAATACTTTAACATAAAAAATAATGTTAACTTTGCCTTTATCTAAATTAAAACTAATTGTAATTATGAGAAAGGCTACACAAATTCTTATTATGATGTTTGTGTTCTTCGTGGAGTTACCGGCTTGGGCTGGTCCCCGCTCGTTTACACAAGCACAGATGATAGCCGAGGCAAAAGCCAAAAGCCTAGGCATAGTAATAGACAGTAAGGCCAGAGCTAAGGCCAAAGTTCTTAACCGCACGCAAACCCAGCAAACAGCAGACTATTATGTATTTCCCAACGGAAGTGGGAAGGGGTTCACCATAGTTTCGGGCGACGACAGTATGCCCGAGATTGTAGGTTATGCAGACTGTGGAACCTACGATGAAACCCAGATACCAGAAGGCATGAAAGCTTTTTTGGATAGCTATAAAGCTATGGTAGAGGCTGTAAAAGCCGGAAACAAGCGTGCTTTAAGCACACTCGCCGAGTACAACGAGTACAAAAAATCGCCTATGCGTACCACCGAAGCAGTAAGTCCACTCTTGGGTAACATTCAATGGAACCAAGGCTTTCCCTACAACTACTTCTGCCCGTTATACGACGGCACCAACCGCTCTGCAACAGGATGTGTGGCCACAGCTATGGCGCAGATAATGGCTTACTGGAAATATCCCGCAAGTTTAAAAGCTGACATACCCGCCTACACCACAGCAACAAACAAAATTGACATGGAGGCCATATCGGCAGGAGAAACTTATGACTGGGATAACATGTTGTCACAGTATAAGAACAATTACACCTATGCACAAGCCTACGCAGTAGCCAAGCTAATGCTACACTGCGGAGCTGCCATCAACATGAATTACGGCAGTTCATCTGGAGCCAACCTATATCCTGACGACCTGGCCAAATTCTTTGGCTACGATGCCGATCTGATGGCCTATGTACAACGTACGGCCGTAAGTCTAGCCAAGTGGACAGAGCTGATAGACAACGAACTTAAAGCCAAGCGACCGATATACTACAGTGGATTCTCCTCTGACGGCGGCCATGCGTTTGTTTGCGACGGTAGCGATAGCGAAGGTCTATACCATATCAACTGGGGATGGGGCGGATACCAAGATGGTTATTTCGACATTACCATACTCAATCCAGAAAAGGGAGGAATAGGTTCGGGCAATGCTGCCGATGGTTTCAATAGCAATTGCGCTATGATAATTGGTATACAGCCCGACAACGGCATTAAAGACGAGCCTCTGATAGAGATTCCGCTTGTACAGGTGATGTATTATGAAAGCGAAGACTTTACTACGGGTATGGAAATAACCCAGGGAACCCGCTATTTTCAAAATGGCAAATTCGAACTGAATATCCAAGATGCCTTCTTCTCAACCGCAGGACGTACAGTCAATGCTAAATTGGGTTATGGCATAAGTGATGGAAATGACGGATACACCATATTGACAGAAACCGACATAAAAAGTTTCTCTAAAGGCACGGGAGAAGCTAACAGTAGTACCTTCAAATTTGCGCCAAAACCAGGAACCTACACCATATACGCTCTATACTGCAAAGAAGGCGAAACCACATGGAATAAATGCCTATATGCCGATGGCATGTATCCTTATACCTTTACCGCAACCGCAACAGAACTTACCCAGGCAAGTATGCTTACAGCCACTTTGAAAGCAAACGACGAACTGCACGCCTATCAGACAAACACCTTTAAGATGACGATAACCAATAATAGCGACGATGAATATATAGGCAACATCAATATTTACTGGAGCGACAGCAACGAGGCGTGCCCTGAAACCGAAGACAACACTTGTCATGTCACTGTATCCCCACACTCAAGCATTACACGCGATGTTATCCTGAACACTACCTATCAAGCACCTGGCGACATCTATGTATGGATAAAGAACACAACGGGCAGCGAGTTGCTTTCGGCCGAGAAATTTACGTTAGGTGAGCCCATAGTACCAGTACTTGTACTTGTAAGCGTAGAGACCAACGCTACTCCCGATGACTATGAGACAGAGAACGCTTATTACTTTGGCTACAAGGTAAAGACTCCGAAAGTAAACGACGACTACGTAAAGGTGCGCTACGGATTCAAGAATGTAGGTGTTGACGAAGAAATAAGATACGATATATATGCAACGAACACATCCACCGGCGACCAATATAATAAAGCCAAAGGATTACAGACAATACACGTACCAGCCGACGGAACTGTCACCTATTTAGAAGAGACTTGGACTCCTGACGAGGTTGGTGGCAACAGAACCATTTTGTGTGGCATTGACATCCGTATGAAAGACTCCGACGAGTCTCCTTGGGCTCTAATACAGATGAAGAACTACTATTACTGGTTATTGCTTGTAGACGATGAGACACAAGGTTTCCGCAATGGGGCAAACTATCCTGTTGTATATGTAGCCGGCAAACCTACTGCCGTAGACAACATAGAGGCCTCTAACGGATTTGCCATAATCGGAGGCAAGGGCTATGTAACCATTCGTACTGACAACACCGAGTTTTTGACTGTATATAGCGTAGACGGACGGACAGTAGCCCAAGTAACTGTAGAAGCAGGAAGCGAAAAGAGCATAAGTCTGCCAGCAGGTATATATGTAGTGAAAGGCAAAAAAGCAGTAGTAAGATAAGCCTTAAAGAGATACTATTATTATGGTATCCAGCAAACTGAGAGAAGCGGTGACAAGAACAGAACTATGTCTGTATCTGCCACCGCTTCTCTCGGTTTTTTATTTTGAATGTGGATAATGTCAAGCTTTGAGCAGACGCCCTACAGAATCTTTCTCGCCCACAATCCATACCACATCGCCTTGGGCAAATGGACGGTCTGGATTTATCATGGTAAGGTTTTGCTGGCCTTCCTCTACGCCTACTACCATACAATCGTAGTCTTCGCGTATACCACTCTCACCCAGCGTCTTGCCTATAAGGGTACAACCCTGATGAATTACCATGCGGTGAAGATTCATTTCGCGCTTCTCTATATCGGGGTCTTGTTCGTCAAGTCTGGACTTGATTTCAGCCGCAAAGGTGTGCAGTTGCTCGTCGCTGCCAATAACCTGTATCGTATCTCCTGGGAAGAGTATAGTAGAACCTCCAGGAATATTAATACGGCGGTAGCCGCGAAGTATGCTGCTAACATGCACGCCAAAGCGCGTGGCAAGCTGTAGCTCACAGAGGCTCTTGCCGGCAAATACCGAGTTCTGCGGAATAGAAAACTCTGCTATATGCAGGTCGCGGTCCAGCAGACGCCCCTCAAATAGCGGCCGCTTACGTCCGTGCACCTGGGCTTCTATCTCGCGCGAGCGAAGATTACGCACGAAGGCTCTTTCCAACTGTATGCTGCTGCTCTTTAACTTACGCGACATTACAAACAGTACTAATACCACCAGTGCCAGCGTAATAACTACGGCATTGGCAAAACGGGCCAAATAATTGCAGATATAAAAGAGGAAAGCCGAGGCCAAGGCCACACGCACCACAACGGTAAACAACAAGGGCAGACGGTTGATACGGTTGCCCGTCCACAAGGCTCTAAACTCGCGGCTATGGTTGTGTTTCATTACGATGGCACGTAAGAATGGTGAGATAACGGCTACCGTGGCCAATCCGCATACGCCGTTGGCCCACCAATGGGGCAAAATCTGACGTATAAAGGGCAGAAAGAAGGTAAACATCAGCGCTACTGCCGCAGCCGCCAGCATACTGTATATGATAGCTGTGCCAAGCATCTTACGTATCAACAGTTTCCAGTTGCCGCTCTCTGTTGCACTGGAACGCGTGGCCAGCCCGAGATGACTCAAACGCCGGCGCCAACGCGTAGAAAGCCGCTTCTCCAAGCGGTTGTACACAGGGTCGGCAGCCTTTATCATATAGGGTGTAAGGAATGTGGTGATAACCGATACCGCCACTACTACTGGATACAAAAAGCTACTTATAACATTGAGCGAGAGTCCCAGCGAGGCTATAATGAAGGCAAATTCGCCTATCTGCGCCATTGAAAAACCGCAGCGTATAGAGTTGCGCAGCGTCTGGCCGCTCAACAGAAATCCCATAGAGCCGAACACGCCCTGCCCCAGCAGTATTGTAACCACAAGGGCAACTATGGGCACGGCATACTCTACCAGTATCTTAGGGTCAACCAGCATACCTACCGACACAAAGAAGATAGCTCCAAAAAGGTTCTTCACCGGTTCTACCAGCTTACTAATCTTGTCGGCCTCGATGGTCTCGGCCAGTATACTACCCATGATAAAAGCACCGAAAGCACTACTAAATCCTACCAGTGTAGACACGTAGGCCATAGCGCAACACAAGCCCAAGGCCACAACAGTCATGGTCTCATCATTCATCAGTGGGCGAGTACGCCGCAGAAACATAGGAATAAAGAAAATACCAGCTACCAGCCATACCGTAAGGAAGAATACTATCTTAAGAATCGACATCAGCATCTGCCCCCCGTCAGGACTGCTGCCTGTAGCAAAGGCTGATAGCAATACCATCATTACAATGGCCATGATATCTTCAAGTATAAGCACGCTCATTACCAAACCGGCAAACTTCTGCTGACGAAGGCCCAAATCATCGAAGGCCTTGTAAATAATAGTAGTCGACGACATGGCCAACATACCGCCCAAGAAAATACAGTCCATACGGGCCCACCCAAAGAGATGACCCGCCAGCGTGCCGGCACACATCATGCAGAGTATTATGGTTACGGCAGCTATTACGGGTGCCATACCCATCTTGAGTATCTTCTTGAACGAGAACTCAAGACCTAACGAGAAGAGAAGGAATATTACGCCTATATCTGCCCACATCTGCACATCGGCCTTGTCTATTACCGACATGGTATAGGGCATGTGGGGTGACACTACAAATCCTGCCACGATATAGCCCAACACAAGGGGCTGGCGCAAACGTTTGAATAGCAGGGTTACGCCACCTGCCACGATAAGTATTAAGGCAAGGTCTTTGACCAGTGCCGGTAGTTCTGCCATAATGTGATGATTTTAATTAAGTAAATAGATAAGTTATGGGTGGTTAAAAAATTACCACCTTATAAAAAAGCTGTTCCATTGCAGAACAGCTTTATCGTTGGGTGGTTAAACTTAATCGTTGTATCCTGCCGTTATCTCGCAGATACGGGTTATTACCTGCACTGCCTTTCGCATTACCTGTATGGAAACAAACTCGTAGGGTCCATGAAAGTTAACGCCGCCAGCAAAGATGTTAGGGCAGGGCAATCCGCGGAAGCTAAGCTGTGCCCCATCTGTACCGCCACGTATAGGCTCTACCTTGGGGGTTATGCCCGTTTCCTGCATAGCCTTGAGTACTATGTCTATCACGTGCATGTTGGGGTCTATCTTCTCTTTCATGTTATAGTACTGATCGCGCAGTTCTATCTTTACAGTTCCCTCGCCGTACTTTTCGTTCATCTTGGCGGCAATGCTTTCCATAAAATCTTTACGGTCTTCAAAGCGGTCGCGGTCATGGTCGCGTATGATGTAGCTGAGTTTGGCCTCCTCGCAGTGGCTTTCTATGCCCAACAGATGATAGAATCCCTGATAACCCTCGGTAGTTTCGGGTATGTCGGTCTCGGGGATATAGGCGTTGAACTCGCAGGCCAGTCTACTGGCATTTACCATTTTGTCTTTGGCGTATCCGGTATGCACACTCATACCTTTGATGATAACCTTGGCTGCTGCAGCATTGAAATTTTCGTATTCTAGATTACCCAAATCGCCGCCGTCCATGGTATAAGCCCATTCGCAACCGAACTTTTCTACATCAAAATGGTGGGCTCCCATACCTATCTCTTCGTCGGGGTTGAAAGCCACACGTATGTCACCGTGTTTTATCTCATCGTGGTCGCGCAAGTAGCACATAGCATCTACTATCTCGGCTATTCCGGCTTTATCGTCGGCGCCCAGCAGTGTATGGCCATCGGTAACTATAAGGTCTTCACCCTTATGCTCAAGCAGCTCGGGGAACTTTGAGGGCGACGACACAATGCCTTCGCTCAGCACAATATCACCACCATCGTAATTCTTTACAATACGGGGTTTTATGCCTGCACCAGAGCAATCGGTGCTGGTATCATAGTGTGATATGAAACCTATAGTAGGAATGTCTTTACGGGTATTGGCCTTGAGGGTAGCATAAATATACCCCATCTCGTCCATCTCTACATCCGACAGACCTTCGTGTTCAAGTTCTTCTTTCAGATATTTGGCAAAAATCAACTGTTTCGATGTACTCGGAACAGTCTCTGAGTCTTCTGCCGACTGGGTGTCAAATTGTGTATAATTGACAAACCTTTCAACTAAATCCATATTTTTGTTTACCTTTTATATAATATTATGTGACAAAGTTAGTACAATTAGTGCGCAATTCAAAGCGATTGTTCAATTAATTTGGATGATACCCAAAAGACGCTTTGCTCAATTAGAAATCCGCCTTAGCGTGCTTACAAAATGATACGTTAAACTTTCTTAATGAAAAGGCAAAAATAAGGGCGGTTTTTGCAAGCAAAAGGGTCGCCGGTGAAATCGACGCGATTCTCGTGATGCTTATTTTTATCATAAAGTTATGGTTTACGGAGCTA
>CAVHVH010000040.1:10126-16429 GCA_963639385.1 Oscillospiraceae bacterium | reverse complement strand
ATGATAGAAGAAATAGCCCGCCAGCGTGGCCACGAAATTGTAAGCATTATTGATGTGAATAATCAAGATGATTTTGAATCACCCGAATTTGCATCGGCCGATGTTGCCATAGAGTTTACCAACCCTACTGCTGCCTATGGTAACTACCTTAAAGCTTTTAGCCATAGGGTAAAGGTGGTGAGTGGGTCAACAGGATGGATGAAAGACCACAAAGACGACGTGATACGTCTCACTAAAGAAGAAGGCAATACACTATTTTGGGCATCAAACTTCAGCATTGGCGTGGCTATATTCTCAGCTGTAAACCGCTATTTGGCTAAGATCATGAACCAGTTTCCCGACTATAACGTATGTATGCAGGAAACTCACCATGTACACAAACTTGATGCCCCCAGCGGCACAGCAATCACACTGGCAGAAGAAATAATAGACAACATAGACCGCAAGAGCGACTGGAAACGCGGTGTAACCTACTGGATGGATGACAACCATGAAGACGAAGGAGATAACAATATAACCGATAAAGATCTGGTTATAAACTGTATACGCGATGGCGAAGTACCAGGTATACACGCCGTAATCTACGACTCTGATGCCGACATGATAACCATAGAGCATAGCGCCCATTCGCGCAAGGGCTTCGCCTTAGGTGCTGTGCTGGCCGCCGAGTTTACTGCTACACATTCAGGACTGCTCACAACATCAGATCTTTTTAAATTCTAAGCAACTATGTTAATTAAAGAGAAAGCAAAGGTAAACAAGAAAATACAGTGGATTAAATTTCTCATTGTATTGGCGTTGTACTTACTGTTCTTGATTTGGGTAAAGTCATGGTTAGGACTGATAGTAGTACCTTTTATCTATGATATTTATATCACAAAAAAAATACGCTGGCAGTGGTGGCGCGACGCCGAAGCTCCGGTAAGATTTATAATGAGTTGGGTAGACGCCTTGGTATTTGCACTGGTGGCAGTATACTTTGTCAACCAGTTTTTCTTTCAGAACTACGTTATCCCGTCGTCTTCGCTGGAGAAGAGTCTGCTTACTGGCGACTACCTCTTTGTAAGCAAAGTTAGCTACGGACCGCGTATTCCACAGACACCGCTCACTATGCCTCTTACCCAGCATACACTACCCGTTATCAATACCAGAAGTTATATACCTTGGCCCCATTGGGACTATAGGCGAGTGAAGGGTTTGGGCAATGTAAAACTCAACGATATAGTGGTATTCAACTATCCCGCCGGAGACAGCATACTCACCGAAACACGTTATGCCAACTCTTACTATGCCATGGTATATGGATACGGAGCATCTCTCTACGAACAACAATATGGAGTAATTCCTGATGAGAAGCAGATGACGCCACTACAGCAACGTCGCTTCTACGATGAGGTATACGCCATGGGACGGAGATACTTGGCCAGCATGCCCTCTGAGTTTGGCGATATAAGCAGTAGGCCTACCGACCGCCGCGAGAACTATGTAAAACGATGCGTAGGGCTACCCGGTCAGACTCTACAGATAAAGAACCACATTGTATATCTTGATGGCAAAGCCAACAAAGAACCCGACAACGTACAGTATGCTTATATAGTAAGACTGAAACCTGGCCAGGAATTGACAGACGATATGATGCACGACTTAGGTATTTCTATTGAAGACCTTACATCGCTCAACCAAAACGGATACATGCCCCTAACCAATAGGGCGGTAAAGGCACTGAAGAGCCAAAAGAATTTGGTTGAGTCGATAACCTTCTATGATGACCCATCAACATTCGACTTGTATCCTAAGAATGCCTATACTGGATGGACACGCGACAACTATGGTCCTGTATGGATTCCTAAGAAAGGGGCAACAATGGCCCTCACACTGAAAAATCTGCCCATATACGAGCGTTGTATCAAAGTGTACGAAGGTAACGACCTAAAGGTAGATAACAACGGGCGCATATTCATCAACGGCAAAGAGGCCAAGCAGTATACCTTTAAGCTGGACTACTACTGGATGATGGGCGACAACAGACACAACTCTGAAGACTCGCGCTACTGGGGATTTGTACCCGAAGACCATGTGGTAGGAAAACCAATATTTGTATGGTGGAGTTCTGACCCCGACCGCAAAGGCTTTAAGGGCGTGCGTTGGGACCGTATCTTCAAATGGGTAGACAATATTAAATAGAAAACGCATATGAGCAGCACCGTCAAAACTCTCTTGATAGTGGCAGCGGCTACGGTGCTGCTCTTTCTTTTCCGCGCCACTGTATTTACTATTTACACTATACCCGATAACACGCTCGCTCCAACAGTAAAGCAAGGAGACAGAGTGTTGGTAAACCGTTGGAGCTATGGCTTGCGTATAGGCGCAAGTAAATGGACAAGTTATGGCAGAATAGCGGCAAAACCTGTTAAAAAAGGCGATTTTATCGCTTTTGACGTAGCGGATACTACTACCCAACACAT
The DNA here is from genome assembly GCA_963639385.1 of Oscillospiraceae bacterium. GTDB lineage: Bacteria > Bacteroidota > Bacteroidia > Bacteroidales > Bacteroidaceae > Prevotella. The sequence continues at coordinate 13,964 of CAVHVH010000040.1, read as the reverse complement.
GGTGATATTAGGTCGAGTAGTAGCTATTCCGGGCGATACCGTTACCATAAAAAACAAGATGTACATTATACCAAGGGGTTGTCAGATGTGTACCTGCAACTGCGTTTCACCCTGTATGGTAAACACCAATAGGCACGGAGGGCGAATACTTGTTCCAGAGTGTAATGTCATTGGTAGGGTAACTGCCGTAATATACAATTTCAACAACTACAATATTGACAATTCACGATGGCTCCTACCGATACATTGACAACGGCACTACTCTCTACCACCTATTTCGGCCCTATACAGTGGTATCAGAAGCTAAACAGGTATTCGCATTGCATGATAGAAAAAAACGAGAGCTTTGTCAAACAAACGTTCCGCAACCGTATGGTCATAGCCACAGCCAATGGCATACAAACACTTTCTATTCCGGTAACCCATGGTGACAGCATGCTCATTACCGACATCCGAATATCCGATCATGCAAATTGGCGGCATGTACATTGGAATGCCTTGGCTTCGGCCTATGGTGAAAGTGCATTCTTTGAGTATTACCAAGACGACATCCGACCATTTTTTGAAAAAAAATGGAAATTCCTGTTTGATTTCAACCAAGCCATTATGGAAAAGATAACAGAATTATTGGATATGCGCACACAAGTATCTTATACAGATAATTATATTAAGCCTTCAGGCGAGGAAATATGCGATAAAATGGTCGATTTTAGAGATGTTATCCGTCCAAAGAAGCCTTTGCCCGACTTAAGTTTCAAGCCACGCAAATACTATCAAGTCTATTTTCATAGGCATGGATTTATACCAAATCTGAGCATTCTTGACCTTCTCTTCAACGAAGGTAACGAAGCAATACTCTATCTATAGGGTAGAAAATTAAACCACCTTATTTATATATCAGCGTAGTAAGCCGAGATGGATCGAATACCGTTTGGGCAACTTGTTGTATATCGGAAGCACTCACATTGTCTATCTGGCAGAAAAGGCGTTCAACATCTTTCTCCCAACCATAGTGAAGGAAACTCTTGGCAAAGTCAAGGGCAAAACTTTCACGGTTGTCGCAAGCAATGCCAATCTGCCCTTTTAGCTGACGCTTGGCGTTGGCCAACTGACTGTCGGTAAGTGGGTGTAGGCGCACACGGTCAAGTTCACGTTTTACCAAACGAATGCAACGCTTTATATCATGAGGATCACAGCCGAAATACGTCGCCCAAAGCCCGGTATCGCCATAGCTCGCCATAGAGCTCTCTACGGTATAGACCAAACCGTTGCGCTCGCGCAGACTCATATTAAGTCGTGCATTCATACCTGGCCCACCTAAGATATTGTTGAGTAGAAACAAAGCTATGCGCCGCGGATCGCGAATGCCGAAAGTACGGTTACCTATCATTACATGTGCTTGGTGGGTATGCCGTTCTTCAACCACTGTTTGTCCTGCAAATTTATCAGAAAGTTCCGATGAAATGGAAATAAATTCCCCTTTATCCGTTTTTTCTATAGCGACAATACTACCATGTGCCTTGCAAAGACACTTTACCAACCGGTCGAAATCTACGTTGCCATAAGCAAAGAATACTGCACGCTCAGGTCGATAATATTCGTCAACAAATCTATGCGCATCGGCAGTAGTAAAACAGCGAACCCTATCAGCCTCTCCTAAAATATTATGACCTAAAGGATGACCCGAGAAAACCAAATTTTCAAATTCATCGTAGATTAATTCAGCAGGACTATCATGGTAGCTTTCTATCTCATCGCAAATAATCTCAACCTCTTTATCAATCTCCTGTTGAGGATAAACAGAATGGAATACCATATCAGAAAGCAAGTCGACGGCCCGCGGCAAGTTGTCGTTCATTACCGAAGCATAGAAGAATGTGTCTTCTTTGTTGGTAAAGGCATTGAGGTCGCCCCCAACACGTTCCAAAGCATTGATAATATGAAAAGCCTTGCGCCTCTGTGTGCCTTTAAAAGACATATGCTCGCAAAAATGGGCGATTCCATCGTCGTTTTCTGATTCATGACGAGCACCCGCAGCCACACCATAGCCACAGTATACCACATGCGATGTAGAGGGAAGATGTATAACCCTCAAACCATTTGACAAAGTACAAGTATTATATTTCATAATTTTATGCAAAATTACAGAAAATCGCTTTGATAATTACGCAAAAATTCGGATATTTGCATTAAGGGTGGTTCTGCAAGTAGACTTTGTCTGATTTCTTCTATGAATTGTTTTCAAGGAAAAGAATGGCCAATAAGAAACCAAAAGAAGGCTACGCTCCATCCATCAAAAAAGTATAAACATCTTGGTGGCTATTTATAGAACCACTCTAAAAACAAATAGATATGCGAAAAGTAATTGGGATAGGCGAAACCGTGCTGGATATTATATTCAAAGACAATAAGCCTGTTGCGGCCGTGCCTGGCGGCTCGGTATTCAACGCCATGATTTCGTTGGGGCGTTGCGGTGTAATGACAACCATGCTCACCGAAACCGGCAACGACCGTATTGGTGACAACGTGATAAGTTTTCTACACGACAACGGAGTATGTGCCGATTACGTACAACGGTTCGGGCATGGACAGTCGCCAGTTTCGCTTGCCTTTCTCGACAACGAAAACAATGCACAATATATGGCTTACAGAGACAAGCAAGTAGAACGGTCTGATATAGCCATCCCAGAAATTCATGCCGATGACATTGTGCTGATAGGAAGTTATTATGCACTTGACCCAGCCGTGCGCCCACAGATTACAGCACTGCTTGACAAAGCACGCAAGGCTGGAGCAATAATCTATTATGATATTAATTTCCGCCCATCTCATCGTACAGAAGTGATGAAGATCACTCCAAATCTGCTTGACAATTTGGAGTATGCAGACATAGTGAGGGGCAGTCGCGACGATTTCGAGGTACTTTTCAAGAAGAACGACCCCGCCACTATATACAAATCGGAAATTTCTTTCTACTGTAAACACTTTATCTGTACACGCGGAACAGACTCTACAATAGTTATGGACGGTAAAGACTTTGTAGCCGAATATCCGGTAGAGAGTATCAACACGGTAAGCACTATTGGCGCTGGAGACAACTTTAATGCTGGTTTCATCTATAATATGCTTTGCCAAAATATTACTCGCAACCAACTGGAGCAAGGACTTTCGCACCAACAGTGGGATAAACTTGTTAGCACGGCTCTTACTTTTGCTGCTGAGAGTTGCAAAGATATATACAACTACGTATCTGCCGACTTTGGTAGCCACATACAACAGACAAACCAACTATAATTATGAATATCATAGACAATAACATCCATTATGTAGGAGTTAACGACCGCAACAAGTCGCTCTTCGAAGGTCTGTGGCCTCTTCCATACGGAGTATCCTACAACTCATACCTAATAGACGATGAAAAGGTATGCCTTATAGACACGGTAGAAGTAGACTTTTTCGCCCGTTTTATCGGGAATATCCGCAGCGTTATAGGCGAGCGTGCTATTGATTACCTTGTAGTAAACCACATGGAGCCCGACCACAGCGGCTCCATCGCCCTACTGCGCCAATACTATCCTGAAATGAAAGTGATAGGTAATAAGAAAACCATAGGCATGATAGAGGGCTTCTACGGAGTAACCGATAACTGCATAGAGGTAAAAAATGCCGATTCTATCGATATTGGAAGCCATACATTGCACTTTTATCTTACACCTATGGTGCATTGGCCCGAAACCATGGTGACATACGAATCTACTACACAAACTCTCTTCAGCGGTGATGCTTTTGGATGCTTCGGTGCCCTCAACGGAGGTATAATCGATGAGGGTATAAATAC
>CAVHVH010000040.1:2503-10116 GCA_963639385.1 Oscillospiraceae bacterium | reverse complement strand
CAAATATTGTGGGTAAATACGGCATACCCGTACAAAATGCGCTCAAGAAGCTTGCCGGAACGCCCATTACCTATATCTGTTCTACCCATGGCCCTGTATGGCACCAACTTGTAGGCAAAGTAGTGGATATGTACGACCGTATGAGTAAGTATGACACCAATCCTGGATTGGTAATCTGTTATGGAACCATGTACGGTAACACCGAAGAAATGGCCGAAATTATAGCCGAGGCTGCCTCAAAAGCCGGACTCAAAGATATAGTGTTATACAATGTGTCAAAGACTCACCATAGTTACATTTTACGCGATATTTTCAAATACCGCGGACTTATTGTTGGTGCGCCCACTTACAATGGTGGATTGTATCATGAGATGGATATGCTACTGGCCGAAATAGCCGACCGCGACGTAAAGAATCATTATTTAGGATGCTTTGGCAGTTACACATGGGCAGGAAAAGCAGTGCAAAAAATAACAGAATGGAATGATAACAGACTGCATTTTGAAGCCGTAGGAAACCCCGTAGAAATGAAACAATCACTCACTGCCGAAACCAAAGTGCAATGCGAAGCCCTTGGAAAAGCCATGGCAGAAAAACTACTGAACAAATGAATAACAACAGAACTCTAAAAGACTGGTTTATAGCCCTCAGGCCATGGTCGTTCTCTACATCGGCCATACCGGTGATTGCTACTTTGGCATTCACTTTTTTCTATCATAATCACACCCTTGATAATGCATGCGGCATCTCTTCCCCCGACTATCTAAATGGTTTTCTGTCGTTATTGCTTATCATCCTGCTTCACTGCGGGGGTAATCTGATAAGCGACTATTATGACCACATACGCGAAGTAGACCTTCCGGGGTGCCCAAACGGGGTACACTGGATAGCTTCAGGACTATTCAAACCGCGCGAAATACTTGTTTATGGATATGCTTTATTGGTGCTGGGAGCCGCTGTAGGTTTACTAATACTGTCGCGCTCAAGTATTGAAATAATATGGATAGGCATCCTTGGCATTGCATTGCCCTTGGGTTATCCCTGGCTCAAAGCACATGCTTTGGGCGATATTGATATTTTGCTGAGTTTTGCAATATTGCCCGCTATAGGAACTTATTTTGTAATGACGGGACAATATAGCCTTGAAATAATATTCTTGAGTCTGCCTTATGGTTTGCTTACCGTATCCATACTCCATGCCAACAACACCCGCGACAGAGCCAATGACCATCGCGCCGGACTCACAACCGTCCCTCTGTTACTAGGATGGCAACGCTCGCGCCTCCTTTATATTGCCTATCTTGTAGTGCCCTATCTGCTTGTGTCAGTTATAGTATGTAACTATTACAAGCTGTCGCCCGGAGTGCTCTGTTTGGCAGCAGTGCTGATTACACTACCCATTGCCGTGCGCAATATTAGGGTAATGATGTGCGCAAAGAGCGAAGACAAGCAAGATATAGGTTCTCTTGATCAAATGTCGGCACAACTACAACTCACCTTTGGCTTAACCTATTCGTTGGGATATATTTTGGCCGCATTCCTGTAAGAAGAAAAGATAACAATGCAATCAACAGAAAATAAATACCTACGTTTATGGACAGCCGTAATTACTGCGGCTATTCTATGGTTCGTTATGTTTTCTCCATGGACAGCACCCCATATCAATTTCTGGTACACCATGACGGCCTCGGCCATTATTCTTACCACTCTTGCTACTTGTTTCTGTCGCGAATGGTTCAAGGACATCAAGTTTACACCTACCCAAATAGGCTTAGGACTTGGCATCGCCGCCGTACTATGGTGTGCATTTTGGATAGGCGACAAGGTGTCGCAATGGATGTTCTGTTTTGCCCGGCCTCAGGTAGACATGATTTATGGCATGAAGACTGGCACATCACCTATTGTAATCGGCATATTACTGATATGTATAATAGGACCAGCCGAGGAGATTTTCTGGCGCGGATACGTGCAACGCCGATTATCGCAAAGGTGGAATGCCAATATTGGGTTTGTTACCACACTGGCTCTCTATACCATTATACATATATGGTCAATGAACTTTATGCTGGTTATGGCCGCATTGGTAGTAGGGGCATGCTGGGGACTTCTCTATAGGCTTCGGCCACAATGGCTTACAGCCCTCGTGGTGTCTCATGCTGTATGGGATGCCTGTGCATTCGTATTCTTTCCGTTCTAAACCCGCTATAAAATATCAATCCTAAAAAATGCAGAAACTATGAAGAAAATCAAAATCGGACTTTTACCCCGCATCATTATAGCCATTATCCTGGGTGTGGCTTTGGGTCAAATTCTCCCGTTAGGTGTAATCAGGGTGTTTATGACATTCAATAGCATCTTCGGACAGTTTCTCGGCTTTATGATACCGCTTATCATTGTAGGATTGGTAACTCCTGCCATCGGCGATATAGGTAACGGTGCCGGAAAACTACTTGTTATCACGGTGCTTATTGCCTATGTTGACACTATATTTGCAGGTTTTCTCTCTTTCGGTACAGGTTCGTGGTTATTTCCCGACATGATTGGCGGCATAACCTCTGTTGGGGTAGGTAAAGACACTGCCATAGAGCCTTATTTTACCATTTCTGTACCTCCACTCATCGATGTAATGAGCGGATTGCTCTTCGCTTTTGTAACTGGGTTGTGCGTTGCCCATATGCAATTACCTACTATTAAGGGCGTGTTTGCCGATTTTAAGGAGATAGTTTCAGCCACCATTTCTAAAGCCATCATACCCCTATTGCCCCTTTATATCTTCGGCATTTTCCTTAACATGACCTACTCTGGCCAAGCCTATCATATTTTGGCAGTCTTTGCCCGGGTTATCGTAGTAATCTTTATACTCCACCTTTTTATATTGCTCTACGAGTTTGTGGCGGCAGGCATTATAGTTAGACGCAATCCGTTCAGACTATTATACAATATGCTTCCGGCCTATTTTACTGCTCTTGGCACATCTTCATCGGCCGCCACTATTCCCGTTACTCTCAAGCAGTGTATACGCAATGGGGTAAGTGACAGCATAGCTGGTTTTACCGTGCCGCTTTGCGCCACCATACACATGTCTGGATCTATGATGAAGATAACATCGTGTGCCTTAGCCGTATGTATGATAGAGGGAATACCGCACGATACACTTACCTTTGTCAACTTTATTCTTATGCTCGGTATCATGATGGTGGCCGCACCGGGAGTCCCGGGCGGAGCTGTAATGGCGGCCCTTGCGCCTTTGGCCTCTATCCTGGGCTTCGGCGAAGAACAGCAAGCACTCATCATAGCCCTTTACATAGCAATGGACTCTTTTGGCACGGCCTGTAATGTTACAGGCGATGGAGCCATTGCCTTGGTTGTTGACCGTATCTTCAGTCGACGCAAAGCTTAGCTATATCGGTTGTGGAATTGACTACACTGATATAATCGTGCCATGAACCGCGTATAAAGCCGCGTTGCTGCATGTCGTCGAGTAGCTCTATGAGTTTATTCCAAAAGCCATTTACATTGTAGATTATCATCTGCTTGCTGTGATAACCTATAGTATGTGATGCCACTACGGTAAATATTTCATCAAGTGTGCCTACGCCTCCGGGAAGAGCCACAAGTAGATCGCTTTGAGCCACCATCAGGTCTTTCCGGTCGCTCAGATTGTCGCAGGGTATCTCTACATCTAAGTCATCAAACTTTTTTCCGCCCCGCTCTACCAGTGTGGGCACAACACCTATCGTCAGACCGCCATTATTTTTTACAGCTTTGCCAACACACTGCATCAAGCCTATATTGCAACCGCCAAATACCAGTGTATGACCGTTTTCTGCCATCCATGTACCTAACTCTTCGGCTGCTGCGAAGAATTGGGGGTCTATATTGCTGTTGGCAGAACAGAATACTCCAATTTTCATATCGTCAATAAAATATAAACTTAACGGTGGTAATTTACAGAACCACCTTTAATTCTTAATATAATTCTAAAAAATTATTGCTCTACGCCATTAAAGGCCGTAACCTCTATATGCGGCGTACTTTCACGGCGGTCTTCATCGGCAAACTCTATATTTATCTCTTTGCTCTCGCCGGGCATCAGCGCAAAATAATTGTCGCTATATACCACTGGCAGAATCTGCTCGCCATCAGAGCCTTTAAGACAGAGTCTTGTCATCAAGGCTGGTGTAGCCGACTTGTTTACTATCTGCACAGTGCCACGCCATCTTTTGCCTTGTTGGGCGAATTGCTCTGTATACGCCAATTTTACTGCGGGCAAACGGGTAAGTTCGTTATAGTTCTCCGGTTGTGCAGCCTGCACATAGAAATTGTCTGACCTCAGGTAGCCGCGCTCGTATAGCCTCAGCCGCAGATAGCCTATAGTCATACCGCTTGGTATCTTTGCATCGGCCACATCTATTGTGGCATCGGCCGGAACGTCTACCCATAGCGTGTCGGTACTCATCAGATGTCCATTAACATCAAACCGCTCTACATACGCCTCCATATCACAATGAGATACGGGCGTAATATTGCTCACCTGCACCTGACGGGTCAATGCGTTGTACATAATATGCAGAGGCTCGCATGCTTTACGCACACCAAAATATGCCGCCGTAGGTTCAAGGTAGTAATCGTAGGTTTGCCATACCATCGACGGCCATGCCGGATGCGACATCCAAATAAGCAGTCCCTGCCTGTCTTGTAAAGACGATTCATACATAGCACGGTACCCCTCGTAATTTATCCACTGTGCTCTTTCAGAGAACTGTCGAGCATTGGCAGACGCTCCGAAACGACTATTCATCATTTTCATAAACGTTTCGCCGCGTTGGGCTCCCTGCATAGTAAAATCGTGTTGTCCCCATTTCTCTGACACTGGCCATAGACAAGAGTCGCCCAACATACGGTGCAGACTCTCTATTGTAGGCACATTGGGCATTCCGCGCTCAGAGTGCAGACGATGGCTCTGGTTAGTAAAATACTCTTCAGCTTCAATGGCTCGGTATGGACCGTGGCCAGACAATCCCTCATCGGCCGAACTGGAAATATAGCCCAGTCCCGGATGTAGTTGTGCCACCTTGTTGCGCAGGCTGGTATCTATCTCCTTTGGAGGATATCCCTCGTTGCGCCCTACATAAATAGTAACCGACGCATGTTGGCGTATGCGGCGTATATAATCATCGGCATTGGCCAAGAACATACTGTTATCATCAGGATCAGGTCCATCCCACGGATTGGCCAGCCAGAAGTCTTGCCACAGCATAATACCATGCCGGTCGCAAGCCTCATAGAGTTCCTTATCACCTATCTGCCCTACCCAGTTACGTATCATATTTAGATGCATCTCCTTATGATACCTTACTGCATGGTCGTATTCACGTCCGCGATAGCACAGGTTGCCTTCCGAAAAGCCCCAGTTACCGCCCAGCGGAACCACTCTGCGATGGTTTACATATATCTGCAAGCGGGTATTCATTTCCTTATAGGTTACCTGCCGTATGCCTGCTTTCCAGTGTATACTGTCTGCCAGCTCATGGCCTTCAAGAACAGAGAAGCCGGCGTCATAAAGATGGGGGGTACCATAGCCTGTAGGCCACCAAAGGCGCATACGTCTATTGGCGAGTTGAGGAAAGTCTACTGGCGAGAAGCTTACCTCGCTACTCTCATGAGGTTGCAGCGTTATCTTCTTTGAAAAATCTATTGTACCTATCCATCCCCGCAATGTAACGGCCACAATGGTATCGCGATGATTGGTTACCCATACTTTCGGTGTCATCGTAGCCAGCGAGTCTATAGCGTCTACCTTGCTGTCAACCATAGGGTCGGCAATACTTACACCCGTGTTGGCAGTAAGATACACATCGTTCCATATACCTGTTTCCCGGCCAGGTGTAGAGGTTATCCAGTCCCATCCTATCGAGGCATGAAAAGTAGGATTATCAGCGCCCAACACGCCTCCGTTCATATCGGTATTCTCTGCCGTCTTCAACTTTACAGCACCAAAATGAGCGGGGCGCTCTACCCTTACTTCAAGGCGATTATTCGTTGTGGCAAGCAGATTAGTTACATCAAACTGTCCACGCATAAAGGCTCCCTCTATACGCCCCAGTTTGTGGCCGTTTAGGTATATCGATGCTTTCCAGTTGATACCATCGAAGTTAAGGAATACCTTGCGACCTGTATATTGGGCTGGTGTATCAAAGGTAGTGGTATAGGTGAAATCGGCATGGAAGAACGACTCTGATACCATACGCATATTGTCGCCTTGATTGGTATTGGGCACGGCACCTATGTTGATATAACTCTGCAATACCGTAGCCGGAACTGTAGCCACAATAGTATCGGTAGAGCCGTTGCGACAGAGTCGCCAGTCGCCTCCGTTCAGACTGTATTTTCCGTGCACCATTCCCTGCCGCTCATGCGGAACAGCCGTAAGTCCGCCGCGTCCCATTATCTGGAGTTCGCTCAGCGTATAATGGCCAGAGCGGTCGGGCTGGCGCAATACCAATTTTACATAACGGGCCGTAAAACGACTGCGACACGTCTGCACGTTGTTCTTTACCTTGCACCGCGACAGGTCGACTATCTTCTTCCATTCCACAGCGTCTTTTGACACCAGTATTTCTCCGCGGCGTGCGGGGTGTATCCAGTGCATCACTACGCGGTCGGCCATCACCGGCGTGCCTAAGTCTACCATAAGCCATTCTTCTCCGCCCGTAGCACTTTCCCATGCACTGGTATAGCATGCCGATGGAAGCGCTAACTGTTCCTTTCCGTGATACATAAGGCGTGTCTCGTAGAACCGCCAGTAAGTACATCCGGTCATACGCAACCGTATACGTATGTGCGAGTATTTGCCGGGGGTCGACATAGGTATCTGCTTTTTCACCAGTCGCATAGGCAGTTTTACAGGGTCTTCCTGTTTATTGGGGTCGCTGCTGGCTACATGGCGTGTAGCTTCTCCAGGCATTCCGTTGCCACGCTCGCCACCCACCAGTGTCCATGTATTGCCGTCGGCCGAAGCCAGAATGTCTATGGCATACTCCCCAGTGGCTTTTTCAGGAAGATATACTGGTTCGGCCAGCATATCCACAGCATCTATGTCTACCGCCATCGCTGTCCAGTCGTACTGTATATAGGTATCGTCGCCCTCTATCATTAGTCGGGTATGCACGTTGCCATCCAGCGTCTTCTCAGCATCGCGTCTGCCTATCTCTCCTTTGGGTGTAGACACGCGAAGCCGTGCCGGTTCGCCCTGATAAACGGCACCATCGGTAACCATTTGACCAGTAAGATTGGCATCAACCGAAGACGACTGGTAAACCATGCGGTGTAGAGCTACATTGCGGTAGCCATAGTCACGGCGCATCGATGGTTCAAAGCTCTCCGAACTACGACCAGGATATACGCCTATACCGCGTGTTATTTGGCGCTGAGAAGAGGCAGGCGTTACGGCTATAAGCATCAAACCTGCAAGGGCAAAAAGATTTTTTTTCATCGGTATTGTTTTGGTATATAGCTCTCTATAATTAGAGTGCAATATTTGTTATTTGCACAAAATTAGCATTTTCAATCTATTTATAAAAAGAAATCTACGGTTTTGTAATCTAACAAAC
>CAVHVH010000040.1:519-2493 GCA_963639385.1 Oscillospiraceae bacterium | reverse complement strand
GTTCTGTAAAAACGCCTGTAGATGAGGTTCTGCGCAATATTGCGCAATTTTTTTCTTTTTTTTGTTTGCTGTCATAATATTTTCCATGTTTTTTTGATTGAGTATCTGCATATTGTGGTATTTTTGCAATGTCTAACGAAATCTAATATAGCATGTGTATGAAAAAACTACTGATATCATGTTTCCTCTTTACAAGTCTATTTGCCAACGCACAGACTGTACCAACATACTTGGATGAAACCAAGCCCATAGAGCAGCGCATAGACGATGTATTGAGTCGTATGACGCTTAACGAGAAAATTGCTATCATCCATGCACAGAGCAAATTCTCTTCACCTGGCGTTCCCCGACTTGGTATACCTGACTTGTGGACCGACGATGGCCCTCATGGTATACGTCCTAATACCTTATGGGATAAATGGCGCGATGCCGGACAGACTAACGATTCGTGCGTGGCTTTCCCTGCACTTACCTGCCTGGCAGCCACATGGAACACGCAGATTGCCGGCCGCTATGGTGTAAGCCTTGGCGAAGAAGCCCGCTATCGGGGAAAAGACGTGGTGTTAGGACCTGGAATGAATATATATCGTTCGCCTTTAGGCGGCCGCAATTTTGAATACCTTGGCGAAGACCCTTATTTGGCCTCGCGTATGGTTGTTCCTTATATTCAGGGTCTGCAAAGTACTGGAACAGCGGCTTGTGCCAAGCACTTCGCCCTAAACAACGAAGAGGCTTACCGTAAAAAGTACAATGCTGTAGTGAGCGACCGTGCTCTGCACGAAATCTATCTACCCGCATTCAAGGCAGCGGTAGAAGAGGGAAAGGTATGGGCTGTGATGTGCGCATACAATCTGTACAACAACCAGCCATGTTGTGCCAACGAGGTGCTGGTAAACAAGATACTGAAAAACAACTGGAAATTCGATGGTGTGGCCATAACCGACTGGGGTGCCATAACCACCACCGATGATGCTGTAAAATACGGGCTGGATATGGAATTCGGAACCCATACAGATGGACTGGCGAAGGGTAAAGACAATGCCTACGAATTCTATTATCTGGCCAAAGCTTACAAAGAGGGCATACTCTCTGGCAAATATACTATGAAGAGTCTTGACGAGAAAGTGCGCCGCGTACTCCGACTGCATTTCCGCACTACCATGAACCGCCACCGTGCACAGGGCTTTATGTGCTCTGAAGAGCATTACAACGTAGCCAGAAAGATAGCCGAAGAGGGCATTGTTCTGCTACAAAACAAACGCTCGTTGTTGCCCTTGAACACGGCTGCCAAGCGCATCTTGGTAGTGGGCGAAAACGCCATCAAGCCCATGACTGTGGGTGGTGGCTCATCGTCGCTGAAAGTACAGCGCGAAACAAGTCCGCTCAACGGGTTGAAGGCTCGTTTGGGCAACAAAGTTCAGATAGACTATGCCCGAGGTTATGTTGGCGATACCGTAGTTAGCTATTCGGGGTATCGCTTTAACATAGATCTGAGAGACTCTCGCACACCCGAAGAACTAAAGCGCGAGGCTGTAGAAAAAGCCAAAGGGGCAGACTATGTAATCTTTGTAGGTGGACTCAATAAAAATGACGGACAAGATGCTGAAGGCTACGACCGCGAGGGTCTGGGGCTACCCTACGGACAGGACGAACTGATAGAGGCTTTGGCCGCCGTAAACAAAAATATAGTATATGTCAATATATCGGGCAACACTGTGGCCATGCCATGGCGCGCTAAGGTTCCGGCTATCGTCCAGGCTTGGTTCTTGGGGTCTGAAGCTGGCAATGCATTGGCCGCCGTACTTACGGGCGATGTCAACCCTTCTGGAAAACTGCCCTATACTATGCCTGTTAAATTGGAAGACGTGGGGGCACACGCCCTTAACACCTATCCTGGAACATGGCGTGCCGACAAGAAAATTATAGACCGTGAATACAAAGAGGGACTGTACGTAGGATACCGCTGGGTAGACC
>CAVHVH010000040.1:0-509 GCA_963639385.1 Oscillospiraceae bacterium | reverse complement strand
TAGACCACGCCAAGACTACACCTATGTTTGCCTTTGGTTATGGACTTAGCTATACGCAGTTCAAGATATCCAATCTGCGAGCAGACAACACCACCATGACCCGCGATGGTAAGATTACCTTTACGGTAGATGTTACCAATACCGGTAAACGTGCCGGAGCAGAAGTAGTACAATTGTATATACACGACAGTGAGAGCTCGCTCGAACGTCCGTACAAAGAGCTGAAGGGCTTTGACAAGGTTTACCTGCAACCGGGCGAAACTAAGCAGGTAAGCTTAACCATAGATGCCAAGGCGCTAAGCTTCTACAATGACAAGAGCCAAAGCTGGACAGCTGAGAACGGCGAATTTATAGCTCTGGTAGGCAACAGTTCCAATAATCTTAAGAATAGTATTAAGTTTAGACTTCAATAGACAATTTTTTATATAGGTTTTATTTTTTAGACTTTTAAGGGAGGCCCTGTCGGGAGACAAGGCCTTTTTTCTTAATATTAGGAGCATTTTCGTAAA
>CAVHVH010000039.1:0-16556 GCA_963639385.1 Oscillospiraceae bacterium | reverse complement strand
ACCAATATAATCAGAGGTTTTCTGTTTGTTCCGAGTTTAAATGAAAGAGCCGTGGTAGATCCTCAGAGAGCCCAATAGAAAGTAAAAAGGCCGATGCTTCTTGAAGATATCGGCCTTGGTGGATATAAAAGTCAATTTGGTATCCCTATTTTCGGTCTACTACAATAGGAATAAAGGCTCGGCTCTCTGTATGTTCGTACCCTGAGCGGTAACCAATTTCTCGGGAAATTTTAATGTATACGTCTTGATCCATCAAGTTGGTGTCAGAGTCATCGTATTTTATGCAATTAATCTTTGGAAGGCCATTAGGAAACGTAACATATATATGTAGATAATGAGGTTGCTCGTTGTCATATATAGCTTTGCTTATAATCTGTATATTATAGCATTCGTTAGAGATTTTCTTTTTGCCAAATTGAGATTCGTAATCTTCTAATACGAAAGAAATCATTGGACCTATCTTCCAAAGAACATAACGGCTATCTTTAATGGTAGGATCAAACGAGCTCTTTGCATTAAAGATAGAAGGATAGCTGATTCTGTAGTCATCATAGGGTAGTGCGGGGTTGTCTTTGTCTGTGAATACCGCCGTTTTTCCGTCTGAAGTTCTTGTGCATTGTAGGCTTATACGGTCGTCGCACAGGTGTTCTTGTGCAGAATAAAGTGGCTTATCTCCAACAAAAGAAATCTCTTTCAGTAGGTTTTCTCCAGTAGGAGTTATAAAATCAAGGTATATTGAATGATATTTTAATGGTATACTATTTATAATGTTGTTATCGCAAGCTGTGTACATGAATATAGTTGATATGCAAATTGCAAATAAGCTTGCATTTTTTTTTAGTCCCATATTGCTGCGGTTTTTAAGTTGTATCTGTAATTTTGACTTGTAGCTCTTGTCTTATTTCCGTAGTCGTCGTACCTTGGCTTTTCTTCTGCATTTAGAACATTGCTGTAGAAATATCCATTTTTATAACCATTCCATCCCCAGTTGCAGTGAAGATATATATATCTGTTCCCAGCCTCATATCTGTCAAGAAAACCATCAACAACCCAAGCATGGCCGTCTACATATTTCCTAAAAACGAGCCCTACGTGATAGTAACGTCCATAACCAGACATGAAGACAACGTGGTTTGATCTTAAATGATTAACAACATCAAAGGCATCGAAATCTTTGAGCCCGTCAACATATACTCCCAATCCTTTGATTTCATTTATGGCATATTCAGAATTCGCGCTTGTGCCATTTTTCCCATACGTTGCATTGGAATTGCACCCCATAAAACGGATTAATGAAGCGATCTGTTGTATCGTATCATTGTCTTTGGTAACGAAAGTCAATTTGTCGCCAAAATATTCTTGTGAGAACTTTCTTATGGCATCCCAGTTTAAAGAACTATAGCCGCTATTTAGTCCATCTTCCCAAGAAACACTTTGTAGTTTGCCTAAATGTGTCCATATTTGTGCTAATGCTACAGGTACACAACCAGCCAAATTTTCTTCGCATTTTAAATTGTATGGGTATCCTTGTCCCCATTTTGTTACCAATAATGGTGACTTTAGGACAATAGTCTCGTCTGATTTTACATAGCCATCTTTGTCAAATCTAGAGGAATCTACTTCATGTGGGTCGTTCGTAGTGGATGTGTATTCGTATAGCGCTCCAAGAAAATTATTAAATCCTGGTGTTGCCGTTGAATCGTTTGTTTCCATAAAGTCGTTGAATTCTCCGTTTTCTATATAAGCATAGATAGGTGGATCTTTTCTACGGGATGCGGCTAATGCAAATCCATTATTTTCACCAGCGAATTTTACAACATAAAAAAGTGTGTCTTTGCATGTTTCTGAATTCGTTTGCATACGTGTTTTTGCTGATTTTAAAGTTGTAATCGGGATTATAGAGGCAATTTCTAATGTGTGCGGAATACTTCCTCGAGTAATTGTTTGTCGATTTATAGCAGATACAAAGTGTATAACATTTTGCCCCGCTTCCTCAGCACTAATGTTTTTGGTTGTCTCTTTCTCAAAGTAGACATCCTCAATGTCGTGATACGAACATGCAACTATCAAGAAGACTGTTGCAATGCATAAAATTTTTTGTTTCATAAATAGTTAATTAAGATTTTAATAATGTTTGGTTTAATTTAGTAGGATTTTCTTTCTGTCTAATTAGCGTTATTCGTGCGTTAATACAATCGCAAAGTTAGACGATTTTAGTGTGTATACCCAAGAAAATGATATAAAAAAGGTTAAAACGTCTCTTGTTATGAAAGGGTGGAAGTAAAAGTTAGTGTAGGTTTATAAATGAGACTTTAACAAGTAAATGCTGACTATGTATAGCATGTTAAAGCTTGGATTATAAATAAAAAATCCCGATGTTCATAGTCAGAACATCGGGATAATATATAATAATGTGTGTAGCTTTAGAAGAACAAGTAGCGGTTGTCTACCACTTTGGCATTGGCATAAAGCTCATTCATATAGCCACCAGCCATCTGCATGGCTTTTTGGCTGAGTTTAGATTGCTGGGCTTTGAGGTCAAGTTTGCCGGGGCGCATAGTCTTGGCTGTTACACTGAAGAGATAAACGCCAGCATTGCCTTTAACGGGAACCTTGCAGAACTTGCCTTTGGCTGTAGCAGCTATAGCTCCGCTAAGTGCAGGCTCAGAAGAACCTGTGGCAGAAACGAATACTGGAGCAGCAAATGTAGTCTGGTTTATGGTGGAAATATTGGCACCCTTTGCCTTAGCCTCGTTGATGGTCTTTACACCCTTCACCTTAGTCATTAGCATTTCAGCCTTTTTATCCTTTATGACTTCTGCTTTAACCATATCCATTACCTGTGTGTCGTCAAGTCCACGATAACCCTTGGCGTGAATCTTGTCGAGGACGGCTACGAGTAGGTGGTTGTTGTCACCACATTCATACATAGGTGAAACCTCTTTTTCCTTGGCCTCGAACAACCATTTCATTGCCTCGCGAGTGCTATGGATGCCAGCCAAGTTATGCTGGGCAGTAGTGATGTCGTTGGCCTCTCTTACGGTATATCCGCTCTTGGCAGCGTTCTTAAGAATCTTTTCTTCGGTATCGTTGGCGCTTACAAAAGTGCTGAACTTATTGTATGCAGCACCATAAGTATCTTTAGAGAAATCAATAGTCTTCTTGATTACTGCTGCAAGATATTTGTCAACGTTAGCTTTGCGGTCAACTACCTGCAGTACTACGCTTCCCTGTGTGAAGTTAACTACCTTGGTCTCGTTGACAGCCGTGGTGTTAAGTGTATTGATAAAGTTCTTAGAATCGTTGTCTATAGAAGGTGCTGACTGATATTGAGCTGTTGTGGCCCAAACTTTGTCACCTGTTTGGTTGTATTTTTTTGCAATGGCTTCAAAGTCGGCGCCAGCCAAGATGGCACGATAGATAGAATCTGCTGTAGCCTTGCTAGCTTCAGGAGTTTCGCCAGCTACCTGAATTTGCCGATACTGAATAGAGTCAGGCATTTGGGTTTTTGCTACCAACTTAATGATGTTCAGTGTGTTGTCTTGAGCATTGTTAAAAATGGCAGAAGTCTGTCCTACGGCCATAGAATCAAGACGGGCTGCTATGTCCATGGGGAATGCCGACTTGGTGACAGGCAGACCCAAGTAAGGAACAAGCGATGCACTCTTACGTACCATTCCAGCAGGGTCGGTAGCAGCAACCATACCATTGCGGTAACCCTCAAAATCTTTTTGGATAGCTGCGCGGTCAGCGGCAGAAGCTTCTACTTCAATGTCGATATATTTGATGTCACGGCTTTCAACAAACTGCTCGAAGCGAGGCTTTAGTTCATTGTATTTTGCCTTGAGGTCAGACTTCTCTACGGTTACCTTGCTATCATCAATAGAAGCGTAGGGCAGAGCGGCGAGCTGAATTTGAGCCTCTTCGTTCTCTTCCTTAAATGAAGCTTTTGCCTCGATGGAATTAGAGAGGAAGCAACTGGCTAAAAGAGCCTGATATTTCTGTGCGAGTGTTTGCTGACGCAGAGTCTTCTCTATGAAATTCCAGTATTTGTACAAGCTCTGATACTGCTGGGCCAACTGTGGATTGGCGCTTTGCTGAGTTTTGTATTCTGCAAGAAATCTTTGAAGCTGGTTAATGTCAAAGCGGCCAGTCTGTTGGTTGATAAACGGAGTCTGCATAAGCAGGGGGTTAGTACCTTGCTTCAAGATATTCTGCAGTTCGTTGTCGGTAACAGTAAGTCCTAAAGCGTTAGCCTCTTTTTCAATCATTTTGGTTTGAACGTAAGAGTTCCAAACCATGTCTTTTACTTGGTTGAGCTGATCTTCGTTCAGGTTCTCAGCACCTTGCTGCATCTTGATGACGTCAGTATATTCGTCAACGAGCTTCTGAAAATCCTGGAAGTTGATTTTCTCTCCCAATACTTCACCAACCTGCTGTCGCTGGTTGTTTTTCGTAGTTTCGCACGAACGAACCATTTCTTCGGCGATGAATGCAAAAAGGCCCAATGCTATAATAGCTATAAGCAGGGCACCTTTGCTTCTGATTTTTCCTAATGCTGCCATTATTGTTTATTGATTTATTATTATTATTTCTTGTATTTCCTAAATGCGTACAAAAATAGTAAAAAGAAGTCAAACTACGACACTTTTCGTTGAAAAAATGCAGTTAGGCATTAACTTTTAGTTGTACAAGGAGTATTTTAGTCATTGTGTTCTTGATAATCTTGAAATCGAATTTTCCAATGGTTACAGTCTCGTTAAGTTTCGGGAAACTTTCGTAATAATGTAGAATGAGGCCACTGATGGTCATATATTCGTCGCTTTCAGGGAGTCCGATGTTGAACATTTCGTTGACTTTGTCAATTTCTAATCGGGCAGATAATAGGTATTCGCCGTTGTCCAGTTGCTTGGCGATATACTTGGTGTTATCGTGTTCGTCTTCAATGTCACCAAAGATTTCTTCTACAATGTCTTCAAGAGCCACTATACCACTGGTTCCGCCAAATTCGTCGACAACTACGCCTAAAGATTTCTTTTCCTGTAGGAATGTCTTCATCAGTTTCTGTGCAGCCATGCTTTCTGGTACGAACGGCATCTTGCGGATATGTTCTTTCCATTGTGATGCATTGCGGAATAGCTCAAGAGAGTGAATATAGCCTATGATGTTGTCGATATCATCGCGGTAAACGATGATTTTTGAATTTCCGCTCTCTATGAATTTTTGTTGTAGTTCTTCTATACTACAGTCTATGCTTACCGCATTGATTTCGGTACGCGGTACCATACAGTCTCGTACCCGAATGTCAGAGAAGTCAAGCGCGTTTTGAAAAATCTTTACTTCATTGTTGATTTGACTATTATCCTTGTTGTTATCTATTGAAGAGTGTACAAGATAGTCCAAATCAACTTTGGAGAAACCATCGTCGTCGCCTTCTTCCTTTATGCGTTTTCCCACCATTCTGAGCAGCCATTTTGTGATGAATGTGGCAAATCGGCTGATGGGCCAGAGGATAATGAAAAAGAAATACGCTATGGGAGAAAGCAATATGAGTAGTTTGTTGGCATTGTTTTTGAACAGAGTCTTCGGTAGAAATTCTCCGGTAAACAATATCACGATGGTCGATAGAATGGTATCTGCTGCTACGCGCATTCCAGGGGCGAGAGCCTTGAATAGAGTTTCGTCGAAGAATTTTGCGAATAGGATGCCGTATATAACGAGTACAATATTGTTGCCAACTAACATGGTGCTTACAAAACCATTTGGATGGCTATAGAATGTAGAAATGAGCTTTTGTGTAAATACATTCTTTTCTTTATCCATCTCCACGCGCATCCTATTGCTGGAGACAAATGCTATCTCCATACCTGAAAAGAATGCTGACAGTACCATGGATATGAGTATGCCTACAAGAAGGGGAATATCAATGTTGCTAAACATGATTAATGCATAATGGGTATTGATGTATTGCGTCTTTGTGGCATTGGGGCCGGTCGCATTTGTTGTATCGTGGTGTCGCCTGGGGTAGTTGTGGCGGTGGTGTCATTGTCACTATTGTCGAAGTCTCCTTTTACGAATGCCCCTTTGCTGTTAGAGATGTAGTATTTAGTCATCTTCTCATCACTACGGAAATAGCTTCCTTCTATTTCGCGCTCTGGAGTTATCAACTTAGAGTAAACATTAGAGTATAATTCGTGACTAAGTTCGTCCCAAAAGAGTTGCTCACTGGAAAAACGCAATCCATCTTTAGTAAGGATATGGACTCTGCCACGGAGTTCCCATAAGCGTTTTTCGTCATAATAGTAAGCAGTATCGCATTGTATATACGATTCTACATGGAAACGTTGGTCAAATTGTTCCAAAAACAGTCCTTTGTCGAATATCCATCGCGATGGTTTGCGGTTCTGGTTGATTTCCCATCGCTCGGTGACAATGCGGTATTTTATGACACCCGAATCGGAAATGAGTGTGTTTACACCATAGGATATCATCATGGCCACTGAATCGCGGGGATTGATGGCAGGGGCAGTATGTTCTTGCTGCTCTTGGCACGAGGCGAAGAACAGAATTATAGGCAAGGATAAAAGGAATAAGCGTTTGAGCACCAGTAAAGTCTTTATACCTTATATTAATCAACCTTCCACTTGGCAAACCAACGCTCGTTGAAAGTGAGTCCTATGTTGATGCGGAAGATGTTTTCTTTGATAAAACCTGGCGCTGTAGAACGTACCCATTGGCCGCTGATGTTAAGGAAAGAGCGATTGTTATAGGCATTGACAATGGGGAACCCGAAACCTGCACTTACACTTACTTCTTTAGGACCATCGTGACCATTGATGGTTACATATGGGGTAGCGTACGAAGCACCGACACGATACTTTAAGCGCTGGAAAAAGCTACGACCATACTCGGCTTTGCAGTATTCTCCGCCTATGGTAATCTTCTGACGATCTTTTAAGTTCTTTTGAAGTGTAAACTGAGGAGTGCCGTTAACAGAAGAGAATTCGGGGAATTCTATGTTTCCCCATCTTTGTAGGGTGTAGTCTACACCTACCTTCCACTGATTGTTGTGGGTATAGGCAAGGCCAACTCCAAACATGTCTGGAATAGCTAATCCTTTGGATATGCTCAGAGTGGTAGTGTCAGCTACCGCTTCCTGTGTATTGGTAGAGATGACTTTACATTCTGGGTCGGCGTTCAGCTTGTGGCCAGGACTATAGGTCGCACCAATAGTGATGGTGCCTTTCTTGCTTATGGGAAACTCGCCCTGTATGCCCAAGTCAAGCTTGTAACTGCGGATGTCTGCTGAGAAATATCGAGTCAGTGTATTAGCATACGAATCGCTATATTTGTTAACGAGCGACCGGTCGTAATTACCCCATAGATACGAAATATTGGCACCTATCGACAGTCCTTTAAATGGTTGCCAGCCTGCACCTATATATGCTTGGTGTACGCCCCCACTTCCAGAATAAGTGTTTGAAGAAACTACTGTCATTTGGTTTCCTACGTACGATGTGGTGCCGTAGTTATAGCCTACAGTAGTAAAAGGTATAATACCGAAGCTAATGCCTAAGTGCTTAAATGCACGAAAACCAGCCACAATATAGTCTAGGTCTGCATTCTTGGCATTTTGCTTTGTGCCATTTTCATTGAAATTGGTCAACTGTCCGCTTACACCGACATCAAAAATGAATGACAAAGAATCAATAACAGAGTATGAAGCTGGGTTAAGATAATTTACCTGATTGTGCTCGCGCAGACCAAGCCCCAATCCGTTCATACCGCGGTTAAAACCGCTTGACTGGTCGGCCAGTAAACCTAATCCAAACTGACTATAAGGTGAGTTCGTACCGCTCTGTGCCGATATGTTTAGTACGGCTAATCCTATAAGGACTATGCTCAGGAATGTTCTTTTCATTATCTGTGTGTTGTATAGCGTGCAAAATTATTGAAAAAAAACGAAATATCAGAACGAAAAGTCCAAAAAACAAACTATTTTTGCACTGTGAAACATTTTAATACATTTCTGCTTGCCTTGTTTTTGCCATTTTTAATGTCTTTAACAAGCGTGCCTTGTAGAGCAGCTACTTCGGTTGATTCTGTAGATATATCTCTGCTCACTTGTGGGCCGGGGCGCGAAGCTTATTCGCTCTACGGCCATACAGCTATCCGTTATTTAGACCACCATACTGGCGAAGACCTGGTTATCAACTATGGTATGTTCTCTTTTCAGCAGGATTATTTTGTGTTGCGCTTTGTATTTGGTCTTACAGATTATCAAATGGGAATAACTACATTTAATAATTTTATTGACGAATACAGTGCAGAGAATAGATGGGTGTATCAGCAGAAATTGGATCTTTCTTCAGACCAAAAGCAACGCCTTGTAGAGGCTCTTATGCGCAATTATTTGCCCGAAAACCGTACTTACCGATATAATTTTTTTTACAATAACTGTACTACCAAGGCTCGCGATGTAATTGTGGCTTGTTTGGGTTGTACGGTGGAATATCCCCATCGTCAAATCAAAGGTGTTACATTCCGCAGTATGCTGCATCAATGGAATAGTGACTTTCCGTGGAGTCGATTGGGGAACGATTTGCTCCTTGGTGTGAATGCCGACCGCCAAGTAACGATGGCCGAGCGACAATTTCTTCCGGATAGTCTGCGCGAAGATTTCGAGGGGGCGTATATGCGGCTCCCTTCCGGTGAGCGCCATAAATTGGTTTCGGTCAGTGGTATGCTCTATGCTCCTCCATTGGAAAAGATGGTTGCTATAGATTCTTCGTCCGCTTTGTTGGAAAGTATTATAACACCGCTAATGGTTGCAGTGGCGTGGTTGGTAATTATAATTATTGTGGCTATAGTAGAAAAGCGTACCCATCGTATCTTTTGGGGGATAGACGCTCTATGGTTGGGTATCTTGGGAATAGCAGGACTGATACTTACGGCAATGATATTCTCACAACATCCTGCGGTAAGTGTTAATTTTCAGATACTTCTTCTCTCTCCGTTGTGCCTTGTAGCCTTGTGGCCAGTATTGCGTGCACTGCGTCGCCACCAGTTTAGCAAATGGCTTTGGGTGATAGGTGGTATGGCTATATTATCACTTTTTTTAGGAATTTGGCAAAAATACGATGCAATGATATGGCTTTTGGCACTATCTTTGCTAATTAGAATAACAGTATTATATAACTGGTGTAGAAAAATAAAGAAAACGACCGTATGAACAAGTGTTTGACAGCGATATTGCTTGCGCTTTCGGCCTCGGCCTCAGCCCAGAAACTACAGCCGGCACCTCGGCTCGTAGTTAATATAACCATAGACCAGTTACGTACAGATTATATTCAAGCATTTGCTCCTCTTTACGGCTCGGGCGGTTTCAGAAAACTTCTCTCTGAAGGTCGTGTGTACGAGGCTGCAAGCTATAGTTTTGTTCCTGTTGACCGCGCTTCTGCTGTGGCTTCTATTAGTTCGGGTACCACACCTTATTATAATAATATAGTAAGCTCGCGATGGCTCGATCGTGCTACGTTGAGGCCAGTATATTGCGTGGCTGATAGTAAGGTAGGTACTTCGCCTCGTTTACTTTCAACCTCTACCATTGGAGATGAGTTAAAGGTAGCAACTGGCGGCTCTGCGCTTGTTTATGCATTCGCTTTCAGTCGTGATGCCGCAGTCCTGTCTGTGGGCCATGCGGCTGATGGAGCCGTATGGATAGACGATGCTACAGGGGTACTTTCTACTTCGGCCTATTATCCGCAGAAAACCATCAAGTGGCTTAATGCCTACAATTCAGTGTATTCGCAACGGGCATCTGATGACCGCACCCGAAATCTTGCTGTAGTGCATGCTGCGCAGAGTTGCGTGGCCGAACAAGCTATGGGGCGCGATGCTGTGACCGACTATCTTGCCGTAACCCTTTCGGCTAAAGGTCGGGGTGCGTTAGACTGGCAGACTGATATGGAGGGTGTATACACCAAACTCGATCAAATGCTTTCCGATTTTGTGGGAGCTATTGAGAGTGCAGTGGGCAAAGAGAATGTGCTCTTTATGGTAACCAGTACTGGTTATACCGATGAAGAAAATATAGACTACTCCAAATATAAAGTCCCCACGGGCACTTTTTATATTAATCGTACCGCTAATCTGTTAAATGTTTATCTTGGTGCAGTTTATGGGCAAGGTAAATATGTAGAGGCATGTTATCATAACGAAATCTATCTGAACCACAAACTGATAGAGCAGAAACGGATAAGTTTGAGCGAAGTTCTGGTGCGCTGTCAGGAATTCTTGATACAGAACTCGGGTGTGCGTGATGTGTATACCACTAACAGTCTGCTTGTAGGCGGAAGTGATACACGCAAACTGCGCAATGGTCATCATCCTGCCATTAGTGGCGATATTATCGTAGATGTGGCCCCAGGATGGCAATTGTACAATGAAGATAACCAAGAACGGTATACCTGTAGAGCGTCATTTGTGCCGTTTCCCATTATATTCTATGGAGCCGGAACCCCGGCCGAACATATTAATACTCCGGTAAGCGTAGAGCGGATAGCACCCACGGTTGCCAAGATTATACGTATCCGTGCGCCTAATGCTTGTAAGTCAGAACCCTTGTTCTGACCTGTCTTCCTGACTGTTGTCGTATTCAATATTTACAACGATGACGGTTGCTTTTTCAATGATGTTCATTTCAATTCTTTTGCTGGTTTTTAGGGCCATTTGCATGTGCTTTGCTCCTATTGGTAAATGCCTTTGTAGGTAATGCTGGCGCATAGTGCATGGGTGCTACGCCCTAAAATGTTGAAATACATTACCATAAGTACTATAAAATATAGAAAATGGTGCATCTGTGTACGAAAATATTCGTACCTTTGCACGTGATTATCAAGAAAATAAATAAAATTATATAAGCAATGAATTTCAATAAAATTCTGAAGTCGCTGTTTGGCGACAAGTCGACCCGCGACATGAAACTTATCCAGCCTCTTGTTGAAAAAGTTAAAGAGGCATACCCTGCAATTAAGGCTTTGAGCAACGATGAGCTGCGTGCCAAGACCAAAGAGATACAGCAATACGTACAAGATGCGGCTAAAGACGAGAAAACACAAATAGCCGAACTGCGCGCAACCATTGAAAACACTCCTATTGATGAACGCGAAAAGATATTCAATAAGATAGACGAACTGGAGAAAGTGGCGCTCGATAAGTACGAAAAAGCACTTAACGAAGTAATGCCAATAGCCTTCAGTATAGTAAAAGATACAGCTCGTCGTTTTGCAGAAAACGAAGAAACTGTGGTTACCGCTAATGATTTCGACCGTGAACTGGCCGCCAATCCTGCCAACGACTTTATTACTATAGATGGTGATAAAGCTATATACCATAATGAATGGACTGCTGGCGGAAACAAGGTGAAGTGGGATATGGTACACTATGATGTGCAGATATTCGGTGGTATCGCCCTGCATCAAGGTAAAATAGCCGAGATGGCTACGGGTGAAGGTAAAACTCTCGTTGCCACTCTGCCTGTATTCCTCAATGCTCTCACAGGTAATGGTGTACACATGGTAACGGTCAACGACTATTTGGCCAAGCGTGACTCTGAATGGATGGGGCCTCTCTATATGTTCAACGGATTGAGCGTAGATTGTATCGATAAACATCAGCCCAACTCAGAGGCTCGTCGTAAGGCTTATCAGGCCGATATTACTTTTGGAACTAACAATGAGTTTGGTTTTGATTATTTGCGTGACAATATGGCTGTTTCGCCTGCCGATTTGGTGCAGCGCCGCCATAATTACGCAATTGTCGACGAGGTAGACTCTGTGCTTATCGACGATGCTCGTACGCCTCTTATTATATCAGGTCCTACACCCAAAGGTGATGATCAGATGTTCGAGCAGTATCAGCCACTTGTAGAGCGTCTGTACGAAGTACAACGCAAGCAGGCTACTGAATTGCTGGCTGAGGCTCGCCAAAAAATAACCGCAGCAGAGACAGAGACTGATAATAAAAAGGCACAAGAATTGCAGAGCGAAGGTTTCCTTGCCTTGTTCCGTTCGTTCAAGGCTCTGCCCAAGAACAAGGCTCTTATCAAGTATCTTTCAGAAGACGGTATCAAGTCAGGTTTGCAGCGTACAGAAGAAATGTACATGGAAAACAATAACCGCCGTATGCCTGAGGCAGTAAAGCCGCTCTATTTCGTTGTTGATGAAAAACTCAATAGTGCCGACCTTACCGATAAGGGTACTGCATGGCTTGCCGGTCAGGTTAACGATGACAAGCTCTTTGTGCTTCCTGATATTACTTCAGAGATGTCGGCTCTTGAAAGCGAAACTGGTCTTAGCGATCAAGAACGTTTGGATAAAAAAGATGAAATGCTTTCGCACTACGCTTTACAGAGCGAACGCGTACATACTTTGCAGCAGTTGCTCAAGGCTTACACTATGTTCAATAAGGACGACGAATACGTCGTTATTGATGGTCAGGTGAAGATAGTTGACGAGCAGACTGGCCGTATTATGGAAGGTCGCCGTTGGAGCGATGGTCTGCATCAGGCTGTTGAGGCTAAGGAGCATGTTCGTGTCGAGGCCGCTACCCAAACTTTTGCAACCATCACCCTGCAGAACTATTTCCGTATGTACCACAAACTGTCGGGTATGACGGGTACAGCCTCTACCGAAGCCGGAGAGTTTTGGGACATCTACAAGCTTGACGTGGTTGAGATTCCTACCAATCGTCCTGTTGCGCGAATTGACATGAACGACCGTCTGTACAAGACCAATCGTGAAAAGTATCGTGCTGTTATTGAGGAAATCGAGGAAATGCGCAATGCAGGCCGTCCTTGTCTTGTGGGTACAACTTCTGTAGAAATTTCCGAACTGCTGAGTCGTATGCTTACCCTCCGTAAGATACCTCACGAGGTACTTAATGCCAAAAACCACTTGCGCGAAGCCCATATTGTAGCCCAAGCCGGACAGAGTGTTAACGGCCTTGGAGCTGTAACTATAGCCACAAATATGGCCGGTCGTGGTACCGATATCAAATTGTCTGCCGAAGTTAAGGCCGCTGGCGGTTTGGCCATTATTGGAACCGAACGCCATGAAAGCCGCCGCGTAGACCGCCAGTTGCGTGGTCGTGCCGGTCGTCAGGGCGACCCAGGTTCGTCTGTATTCTATGTATCTCTTGAAGACAAGCTCATGCGTCTCTTTGCTTCAGAACGTATCGCCAAGATAATGGACCGTATGAAGATAGACGATGGTGAGCGCATCGAGTCGCCTATCATGTCGAGGGCAATAGAATATGCCCAAAAGAAAGTTGAAGAGAATAACTTCGGTATCCGTAAGCACTTGCTTGAATACGACGATGTGATGAACAAGCAGCGTACCGTAATCTATGACAAGCGTCGCCACGCATTGATGGGTGAACGTATAGGTATGGATGTTGCCAATATTATTTGGGACCGTTGTTTGGCTATTGTTGAGCGCAATGACTACGAGGGATGTAAGGAAGAATTCCTTAAGGTTTTGGCCATGGAATGTCCGTTTACAGAAGAAGAGTTGCTTGCAGGCAAATACAACGAGTTGGCCGAGAGAGCATTCCAAAATGCTATGGCTACATTCAAGCGCAAGAACGAGCGTATGCAGAGCGTGGCTTACTCGGTTATCAGTGAACTCTACAATACGCATGGCGACCGCATAGAGCGTATAGCCGTTCCCGTTACCGATGGCCGTAACGTATATCAGATTCCTTGCAATTTCAAGGTCGCTTATGATACAGAATGTAAAGAGGTTGTCAAGGAATTCGAGAAATATATTGTACTCCATATCATTGACGATGAGTGGAAAGAAAATCTCCGTCAGCTCGACGAACTCCGTCATAGCGTGCAGAATGCTACTTATGAGCAGAAAGATCCATTGTTGGTATTCAAGCTTGAAAGTGCAAAGATTTGGGATGCTATGATTGATGATATGAACAATCGTGTGGCTTCTATTCTTATGCGCGGACAAGTGCCCGAATTGCAGCAGCCTGTGCAAGAGGCCGCTCCCGAAGAGCGTACTCAGCGTTACAATGAACAGAAAATGGATCTAAACGAACAGGCTCAGCGTAATGCTGCACAGCGCGATACTCGCGAGGGTGCCGATCAGGTTAATCATACGCCTATTGTAGCCAAGAAGATGCCACGCCCCAACGATCCGTGTCCTTGTGGTTCTGGCAAGAAGTTCAAGAATTGTCACGGGCGTAATATCCGCTAATATGATAGAAGCTAAGAATCTGCTGAAATGCTTCGGTGATAAAACGGCAATAGATATCCCCGAATTTGTTGTCAACGATGGTGATATTTTGGGCCTCGTTGGCAACAATGGCGCCGGTAAGACTACGTTCTTCCGTCTGGTTCTTGATTTGCTTGATGCCGACCGCGGACAGATATCCATCAATGGTGTCAATCCTGCCGAGAACGAAGACTGGAAGGCTTGCGTAGGTTCGTATATTGATGAGGGATTTCTTATAGATTTCCTTACACCCGACGAGTATTTTGATTTTGTGGGCAAGGTCAATGGTATGAGCCGTGAGCAAGTAGCAGGCCGTCTTGAAATCTTCGAACGTTTTATGGCTGGCGAAGTGCTTGGTCAGAAAAAGTACATACGCGACCTTTCGGCGGGTAATAAGCAGAAAGTAGGCATCGTATCGGCACTGTTGGGTAGTCCTAAAACGGTAATACTCGACGAACCGTTCAATTTCCTTGATCCGTCGAGTCAGATATTGCTTAAAAAGCTACTTGTAGAATATGCTTCCAGTGAGCAAGCAACCATATTGGTGAGCAGTCATAATCTGCAGCATACCATAGATATTTCTACCCGTATAGCCTTATTGGAGCATGGAAAGATTATCAAGGATTTGCCCAATACTAATGGTAGTGCCGAACGCGAACTCGAAGCCTATTTTGAGATAATTTAATAACTCGTAGCGGGTAATTAATAGAACCACCCAGCAATGGAGTGAAACAATTTTTATGCGCGTACTAATAGTAAATACAAGCGAGAAAAGGGGTGGGGCGGCCGTTGCTGCCAACCGGCTTGCAGAAGCCCTTATTAATAATGGGGTCAAGGCGAAGATGCTTGTTATGGAGAAGCAAACATCGTCTATCTATGTAGTATCGTGTGTGAGCCATTGGTGGGGAAGGTTCTGTTTTCTTTTTGAGCGATTGGTTATTTGGATAAATAACCTTTTCAGTCGTAATAATCTGTTTACTGTATCAATTGCCAATACGGGTAGCGATATTACCCGTACTCTTGAGTTCCGTGAGGCCGATGTTATCCACTTGCATTGGATTAATCAGGGATTTCTGTCACTCCGTTCGCTACGCAAAATTCTTGACAGTGGTAAGCCAGTGGTTTGGACAATGCACGACATGTGGCCTCTTACGGCTATATGTCATCATTCTTACGACTGTATGCGATTCTGTGAAGCATGCGGTGATTGTCATTTTCTCCGCTTCCCGCGTCGTCACGATTTGTCGTGGAGTGTGCTTCGTAAGAAAGTAAAGCTTATGCAAGGGCACCATGTCAATATGGTGGCAGTAAGCAACTGGCTGGCAGAAAAAGCCCGACAGAGTACTGTAACAAAGAATCAAAATGTAACGGTTATCCCCAATGCCCTTCCGCTCTCACATTTTCAAGCGCGCCCCCGCACTGCTTCACGTGAACTGTTGGCACTGCCCAACCGTAAGATAGTCCTTTTCGGTGCTGCGCGTATTGATACCCCTATCAAGGGTCTTTGCTATCTGTTAGATGCAATTAAACTACTGGTAGAGCGGAAAACATTCCAACGTGAGGAACTATATTTGGTGTTATTTGGAGGACTGAAAGACGAATCAATACTTCAGAATATACCTGTAGATTATAGTTATCTCGGATTTGTAAAAGACGAAGACTACCTATCAAGTATCTATTCTGCTGCTAATGTGGTTGTTTCATCCTCGCTCTATGAAACCTTCGGCCAGACACTCATTGAGGCGCAGGCGTGCGGTTGTATCCCCGTTTCGTTTAATAATAGTGGTCAGTGCGACATTATCGAACACAAAGTCAATGGCTATTTGGCTGAATATAAATCGGTAGAGAGTCTTGCTGATGGTTTGGAATGGGGACTGAATACAGATATCCCCGTGTCGCAGTTGCGTGCCAATGTTGTCCACAAATATTCTGAAAGCGTTGTGGCAAGAAGTTATATAGACCTTTATAACAAAATAGCCAAGACGAAAGCATAAAATAAGAAACCATCCTCAATACAATAGTTGTATCAAGGATGGCTTTTTCAATTATAGCGTTGCAGTAGGGCGTTAATATTCTTCTTCAGCCACATCCTCGGCTTCCATGTTCAAGTCTTCTGGTGCGGCATCGAATGTGGTGCGATAACTTTCTTCTGTCAGCTTGTCTTCATCATAGCTATCATCATCGTCATCGTCATATTCGTTTAGATTCTCCTCGTTGTTGTCGTCCAACTCGTCGTCATCTTCATCCTCCCCTTCGTTGAAGCTTCTTACC
>CAVHVH010000038.1:8370-16606 GCA_963639385.1 Oscillospiraceae bacterium | reverse complement strand
GATGCCTAAGTGGTGCGAGTATAGATGAATTAATAATTGCACCTACTAATATAGATTCGAGACAACAATTCGAAAGATTGTATATTGGAAGTTTGGATGCACAAATGGCCATAAACCCTTTTGTAGCAGAGGATGTTGACATTTTGGTAGTATTTGACAAAAAGCGCATCCCTGAACAGGGAATTCTTACTTCCGCATCATTAGACAAAACATTAAAAATGTTATCAACATGAAAATTACATTTAGTTCTTTATTGGAACATTTAGAGGCGTTTTCTATTAATTCAGGTGTTGATAAAAAGGAAGAAGAACTATATTGTGCAACTACATTTATAACGCTTTTGCAATCTGAACTTCTTACTCAAGATGTAGATGAAAGTGGTGATGGATTGACTAAAAAACAAGATGCATTAGACTTTAAAGATTTCGAATCTCAATGTGCTATAAAATGTCTATCTATAATTATGCAGTATGATTTACCTGAAGGTATTAGGGATAACTAATATACCTTGAGCTAAAAGTTGAGGAACTATCAAGGTTAAATCATTATATTGCTATCACCAACCACCAGATGCAGGAAACACTTTTGAAAGCATTGAAAAAAGACAATTCAAATTCTGGTTGTATGTTAATAATGCTGACACTTGTGGGCATAGCAGTATGGAACCTTCTGTAATACATTAAAATATGCACTTCAAGAAGAACGACAAAATAGAAACGTATACTGTACTGTTTCCGCATAAGCAAGGCTCTTATGCGGAAACCTACCGTGTGAAAGATATAAGTGGCAAAACTCACTTCTTGAAACTCATCAACTACTCTAAGCTCAATCGTAATCAAATTGACGATAATGGACGTGTGATAGAAGTGGAGATTGCCAAACTGCTGAAACACCACAATCTTTGTCGGTTTGTGGACTCTGGAAACATGATGATGAATGGAAGTCAATATGCTTGGTTCGTCACAGAATTTGTAAGTGGAGAAACATTGTCGCAGAGAATTATCCGTGATAAAGAAATCAGTGTATATGAGATAAAGACAATAGCTAAGGCGGTGTTGTCGGCATTGTCATATTTACATTCGCTGCCAATTCCTGTCATTCATAACGAGGTGACGATACAAAACGTTTTTCTCAATCTCGTTGGGGATCTACAAGATTTGAAACTGATAGATTTCGGTCATGCAAGATTCCTGAATCAACCGCCAGCCAAACCAGACTTGGATGAATTGAATCCGTTCTATCTTGCACCTGAACGTTTTTCTGGAGTATGTTCTATTCAGACCGACCTCTATTCAGTAGGAGTAATGATGCATCATCTTCTTTATGGCGAATTGCCATGGTTCGTGGATGTTTCAAAGATGCATGGACAAGATATCATAGACCGTATTTTAACAGAACGAGACAAAGAATTAAAACTTGCAAAAGAAGACAAGTATGAACTTGATGACCAACTGCTAAATGTAATAGCCAAAGCTTTAAGTTATGAAAGCGAGGACAGATTTCAAAGCGCCGATGAGTTTATAAAAGCGATT
Source organism: Oscillospiraceae bacterium (assembly GCA_963639385.1). Taxonomy (GTDB): domain Bacteria; phylum Bacteroidota; class Bacteroidia; order Bacteroidales; family Bacteroidaceae; genus Prevotella. The sequence goes on along the minus strand of CAVHVH010000038.1, from coordinate 15,074 downwards.
GATGGCGAAGTAAAAATTGAACGCCAGTCAACGAAACGCAAAATTCTCTCACAACTGCAATCAAAGAATGCACCTATTTCGACAGAAATAAAGAAAAAAGGTGAAGGCTTTGCAGCAGTCGCTGGAATGGTAGAATTGAAACAGCAAATGCGTGAAGAAGTAATTGAGCCGCTCCATAATCCAGAAGAATATCATAAATATGGTGTGACTATTCCAAACGGAATGTTGCTATATGGTCCTCCGGGATGTGGAAAGACATTCTTTGCAAAGCACTTTGCTGAGGAGGTTGGTTTCAACTTTATGTGTATTACACCAGCCTCCCTAAAGAGTCGCTATGTCAATGCCACGCAAGAAAACATTGCAAACATGTTTAAAGAAGCAGAGGAGAAAGCACCAACAGTAATTTTTATTGATGAGATGAATGAACTTGTTCCTAATCGTGACGATTGCAATATACATGAAATGTCAAGAAGTGCCGTGAATGAAATGTTGGCGCAAATGGATAGGACAGGAGAAAAAGGCATTTTCATTATTGGGGCAACTAACTATCCAAATATGATTGATCCTGCAATTCTACGTGCAGGACGATTGGATAAAAAATACTACATTGGCGTGCCAGACACAGAATCTCGAATGGCTTTATTCAAGTTGTATTTAGTAAAACGTCCTTATGATTTCGGTATAGATTATGCGAAACTTGCAGCCATGACTAATAATTATGTGTCTGCAGATATACAATTAATTGTAAACGATGCATCAAGAAATGCATTGAAAAACCATAGTAAAATTACGATGAACCTTCTTATAGATGCTATTCGTAAAACAAAGCCATCAATATCAGATAGCGAACTAATGAAATACGAAAAAATCAGAGCAAAAATGAATGGCGAATCAGCACCTTCCAATCATCCTAAAATAGGTTTCTAACATACAAGAAAATGGAAAATAGAGAATTATTTTTAAAGACCATTTTCGCATGTATGGCATGCGATGGTGATATTGCAACTGAAGAAGTAGAGTTGCTGCGTGAACTTATATCCAACACGGATTTGTTTAATGGTATAGATATTGAGGTAACATTGGAACAATACATTGACTCTATAAATCAGAACGGAGTAACATTCCTTAATCAATATTTAAGCGAAATTGCGGATAGCAGATTGACTAAGGACGACCAAATTTGCTTAGTTGATTTGGCCTTCAAAACAATAGAAGCGGATAATCGTATGGAATATTCCGAGGTAAAGTTTTTTAAAAAGATTCGTGTAAGGTTATCACTTACTGATGATGAAATCTTAGCAAAATATCCCGATAAGGAAGATTTCTTGCTGCCTGATTTAAATATCGTCGAGAATCCAGAATGGAACGATGTTACATTTGCTGGAATCACGCTGAAAGTGAAAGAACTTTCAGACACTAAGAAAACAGAAAATAATGGAAGAATACATGAGCAAGAATAAGGCTTCTATACCATCACTCTAAATTCCCCAAAACATAATTGCACTATATAGTTACCACTTATATGTGATTTTGCTGCTACCTTTTGCTGGTGGACTTTATTTATTGCTGAATTTTGTTTAGTTTTTTTTTGTGGCTTCAAACTATTCGCATAATACTATTACAATAAAAATTGCTTCTTCTGCAATTTCAAAAATATCAAAAGCGGAATTGCAGAACTGTATTTTACTTGACAAATAGCTTTCCGATGAGATTCAGTAGATTCGAAACGGTTTCCTTGCTTTCAACCGGAATTTTGATAGAGGTCTTGCCTGTCTGTTCGTCTTTCTCCACGATAGATTCTACCAGCTGTGCTGTGGCCTCTGGCGACTTAAGGGTCTCGGCCAAACCTGAGAGGAAGGAAACCCCTTGAGCTACCAATTCCTTTGGCTTGGCCGGGCGATGTGGAACTGTTCTTTCTGACGTACCAAATACTGTTTTTTCGGCATCAGCAATGGTCTTGGCAGCATCTATTCCCTCCGAATTTAAGGGTTCGTCGGCTGAATATTCACCCATTTCATCTATAACATCCTCTGAGTCTTCTGCTGGAATTTCCTTGGGTTGTTCTTCTTCCTCAGCCGATATGGTAGATGCTATTGCCTCGTCAGCAGTTTCTGCATCTGACGTATCAGCAGTTTGTTCCTCTTCATCCATCATTTCGCTTACCGTCTCCATTATCTTGCTGAACTTGTCGTCAGTGATGAATACAGAATCCTCACCGTCATCAAGTACACCTTCAAACATGGATGTCTTGAAACGAAGTTTGCCAAGCATGCTTTCTTCTATTGAATGAGGAGCAACAAGATTGATAACCTGAATGTTATTCTGTTGACCTATACGGTAGATACGCCCTATGCGCTGCTCTAGAACAGCAGGGTTCCAGGGTAAATCTATGTTGATGATGGTGGCTGCAGCTTGCAGATTCAATCCTGTACTGCCAGCATCAGTTGAAAGGAATACGCGACTAGAAGGATTGCTTACGAAGTTGTCTACCAATTTTTTGCGCTTCTCTGAAGGCACGCCACCATACAAATACTCAAATCCAATATCTTTTTTCTCCAGTTCCTTAGCTATAAGCCGGGTCATACGTTCCCATTGGCTGAACACCACTACCTTTTCGTCTTCCTCGCTGATGAGGTCGCTAATTATATTGATACACTCTTCCACCTTGGTGTCGTATCTTGTACTTTGGTCGAGTATATAACTGCTATCGCATACCATTCGCATTTGGGAGAGAAACAAGAGTAAGCGTTTTCTGTCTTTGTCTGAAAGGAAATGCATTCTTTTCCATTTCATAACCAGCATACGCACTTGTTTTTTCCATTCTTGGTGCATTTCATGCTGCTCTTCGGTCATTGGAACAAAGAGATTCTTGTCCATTCGCTTGGGCATCTGCAACTTCACATCTTTCTTGCGGCGACGTATCAAGATATCGCTGAGTTGCTTGCCTATCCCATTTAGATTCTTGTATCCCAACACCTTGCCAGTTTCGTCGGTAATAATATGGCTATCCCTAAAAAGATAATAGGGGGCAAGGCGAAAATTATCAGCAAACTCCACGATGGAATACAGTTCGTCAAGCTTGTTCTCCAATGGCGTTCCTGATAAAATTACAGAATAGTCAGAATTAATTTTTCTTGCCGCACGAGATAACTGCGTATTCCAATTTTTAAGACGTTGCACCTCGTCCATGATGAGCATGCCTGTCTGCAGACTGCCGAGTATCTTAATATCGTTGGCGGCACTGTTATAGGATATTATTTTGTAAGGTTCTGTACGGTTGTAGGCTTCTTTCCGCTTAAGATGATTTCCTTCAATTACAAATACATCGGCATCAGTAAACTTCTTTATTTCACTGCGCCACTGGTATTTCAGCGATGTAGGACAGAGGATGAGCACAGAACCTACGAGCCCTTCCTTGCGCAAAAGTTCAGCGGTACCAATAGCCTGGATAGTCTTGCCCAAGCCCATCTCGTCGGCTATGATAGCCTTACCTGCGTTGGCAGCAAATCGAATTCCTTCTTTTTGATAAGGGTATAGTTTTGCTTTTAGAAGTTCGTCAAGTTTCTCGTCGTCGTATTTCTTAACTATATTCTTTCTTTTTGCTTTCTCGCGAATGTCTACAATATAGTCTATGGCATCCTGATAGCATCTAAAAGTGTCACTTATTTTTCGAGCTTGCTGCAAGAAAGAACCTATATGAGCGTAAGCCTCCTCTTTCAAAACATAATTCTCGTCAAAATAATCTTTGGCCAGTTGCTCATAAGCCTCTTTGTTATCAGCACCTATGCGGATCTTCACGCATCGGTCGTTTCTATAAGAAAGATAAACTGATGTGTAGGGAGGAAGCTCTCGATGTACATGAATGCCTTTCTTCCCAATAAAACGGTTCTTCACGGCTTCTATATGCTTACAAGTACCTAACTTAGAAGCCTTGAAATCCATGCATGAACAATAATTCCATTCGCAGTTTGCCCCACGGTATACCACCTTGTATTGGTTATGTGTCGCTGGATTACGAACAATATATTCGCCTGGACAAAGTTCCTCATCTACACTCTTGATAGCAAATATTTCGGTCTTGGAAACCTGCTGGCGGAGTTTCACTTGCCACTCCTCCATGCTCATATTTTCTGGCTTTACTATTGGCGAAACTATCGTCTTTTTTCGTCTCTTGGTGGTTTTCTTGGTGCGTCCAGTTGTCTTGCTACGCTGATTTCCGGAATTATTATCCTTTGCCATTGTCGTATTTATTTATGGGCTATCCTTTCTTATGAATGGCTTTGTGATGCTTCTGCATTTCGTCTCCGCTTGAGTTCTTCTGCAGAGTCGGTAAGGTTTACCACTCCGGTAACTGGGTCGCGACGCAGATTGTATTCCTCACGGGTGCGTTTCCAGCGATTATGAGTCCACAGATAACATTCGGGCTGTCGGCGAATTGATGCTTCAAGCAATTGGAAATAACGGTCGGTAAGTTCCCATTCAAAGGTCTCTTCGGGATGCTCTGTAATAGGTACGAAGTGAGCTTCGTAATATCCACGGCGTACACGTCTCACGTCTATATAGAACACAGCCTCACGGGTTGAGCGCATTATTTTTTCAGTACCAGTAAGCACGGGCGTGTCGTGGTTCAGAAAATCTACCCAGTGGTGTATATTGTTCCAAAATGGTATTTGGTCAGAGATATATCCCATAATTATGGGTTGGTGTTCTGCCCGGTAACGGGCTACACGGCGCAATGTTTCGGCCATAGGTATGCTTACAGCGCCGAAACGCGAACGCAGATTGAGAAATAAGCGGTCGAACTCCTTATTTTCCAAGGGATGGTAAATCTGTGTACAAAGTCCTTTTGGTGAAACCCAAAAGGGTAACGAAGTTATCCATTCCCAATTACAGTAATGCCCTAAATAGCATCCGCACGACTGGCCGCGAGCCACGGCCTCGTTTATCTTATCTGTACCCGTAAAACGCATATGCCGCATCATCTGCCTACGGCTCATAGAGAACATTTTGACAGTTTCTACCAGATAATCACAGAACCAAGCATAGAAACCCTTTTCGATAGCCTTGAGTTGCGTGGCCGACTTTTCAGGAAAACAGTCGTGCAGATGGCGGCGCACCAGCTTCTTACGGTAGCCAACTACATAATATACCAACAGATATATACCATCAGAGAAGATATAAAGCACCCACAGTGGAAGCAGCGAGAGCAAATATATCATAGAGAACACCAGGAAATAGACAATACGTTTCATCGGCAATATCTATGTTTATACCTGCTGCATATCATGCAGTTTCTTGTAATATCCGTCTATCTTGAGCAGTTCTTCATGGGTACCACGCTCTACTATGCTACCCTCGTGCAATACACATATCTCATCACTACTCTTGATTGTCGACAAGCGGTGAGCTACGGCTATGGTGGTACGAGTCTTCATAAGTCGCTCCAGGGCCTCCTGTACCAGCCGCTCGCTCTCTGTATCAAGAGCCGATGTGGCCTCATCGAGAATAAGTATGGGTGGATTTTTAAGTATGGCACGGGCTATGCTTACGCGCTGACGCTGACCTCCGCTGAGTCTACCTCCACGGTCGCCGATATTGGTATCAAATCCGTGTTCTGACTCGGTTATAAACTCATAGGCATTGGCTATTTTTGCAGCACGTTCAACCTCTTCACGGGTGGCATTGCTCACACCGAATGTTATATTATTGTAGAACGAATCGTTAAAGAGTATAGCTTCTTGATTTACGTTACCTATTAGTTGGCGCAAGTCGTGTATGCCCAGGTCTTTTACATTGACACCATCGATAAGAACCTCGCCCTCCTGAACATCGTAATAACGGGGAATTAGATCGAGAAGAGTCGATTTACCAGAACCGCTCTGTCCCACCAAAGCAATAGTCTTACCCTTGGGTATTACAAGGTTGATGTCGCGCAATACCCACTGTTGTTCATAGCGGAACGACACATGGCGGAATTCTATCTGATGTTCCAAACTGTTTATATGTATAGGATTGCTCTTCTCGCGAATAGTGATTTCTGCATTCAGTATGCGGTCTATGCGTTCCATACTGGCCAAACCTTTGGGTATATTGTAACTGGCTCGTGAGAACTCTTTTAGCGGATTGATGATAGAATAGAGTATTACAAGATAATAGATAAAGGTAGGACCCATAAGGGCATGACTGCGTAGCACCATTATACCACCAAACCAAAGTACTATAACTATCATCAACGTACCTAGAAATTCGCTCATAGGATGAGCCGCCTGCTGGCGAATCTGCACACGGGTAAGATGGTCGCGATAACTGGTATTGATGCGGTTAAAGCGGCGGTTCATCTTTTCTTCGGCACAGAAAGCCTTGATGATACGCAGTCCGCCAAGCGTCTCCTCTACCTGACTCATAGTGTCGCTCCAAAGAGCCTGCACATTGATGCTACTGGCCTTGAGTTTGCGCCCAACTACCCCCATGAACCATCCAAACAGAGGTACGAAGCAAAGGGTAAACAGAGTTAATTTCCAAGATATGAAAAGCAGAGCGAAAAAGTAGAACAGAATAAGGATAGGGTTCTTGATAAGCATGTCTATCCATGCCATAATACTATTCTCTATTTCCTGCACATCCCCACTCATACGGGCTATAATGTCACCTTTGCGCTCTTCGCTGAAGAATCCTAACGAGAGCGAAGTTATCTTTTTGTAAAG
>CAVHVH010000038.1:0-8345 GCA_963639385.1 Oscillospiraceae bacterium | reverse complement strand
CCGGTACGCATGGGGATAATAGCTGCCGACGATAGGAAATATGCCGCTGTCTTAAGAAAAGTCATAAAGGCCAGCAACAATCCTATAAGCAACAGGGTGGTAACCGGATTAGTCATGTTTATCAACTCGCGCACATAGTAGTCAGCATTGTTTGACAATACATCCTTAATATTTGCGCTTCCCCAAGCCATCAAATGGGTTGCCGTAGCATGTCCTTGAGTGTCAAACAATATTTGCAGGATAGGTATGATGGCCGCAAACGAGAATATATTGAGTATCGCCGCTATAATATTGAATATTACCGAACCTATTAGGTAACGTTTGTATGGCGGAACGAACCGTTTGATTATCTTTAGAAATTCTTTCATAATTACAAAGGTATGCCTTTAACAGTAAAAAACAAAGAAACCTGGCATGTTTTTAGGCTTTAGTACCTATTTCTTCGCCAAAGAGAGTAGCGCTGGTACTCCGTGTAATGCGTACTCTTACTGTTTCGCCCACATGATGGGTTCCCTTGTCCATCACTACTGCTTTGTTCTGCGATGTACGTCCCATGAGTTGTTCTCTACTGCGCTTGCTTACACTTTCGAGCAGTACATCGAACTCCCGGCCCTCGTCCTTACGATTTTGGGCGGCACTTACTTCTGTTTGGAGTTGTATAAGCTGGTTTAGGCGAGCTATCTTTACCTCTTCCGGCACATTGTCGGGCAGATGTTTTGCAGCATAGGTTCCGGGGCGTTCTGAATATTTAAACATGAAAGCACTGTCAAAACCTACCTCGCGTACCAATGAGAGGGTTTGCAGGTGGTCTTCTTCTGTCTCGTCATGATAGCCTACAAACAAATCGGTAGAAATACCACAATCGGGGATAATGCTACGTATGGCGGCTATGCGTTCCAGATATTTCTCGCGGGTATATTTACGGTTCATCAGATGCAATATCTTATCTGAACCACTCTGTGCGGGAAAATGGATATGATGGCATAGATTGGGTTCTTCGGCTATGGCATAGAGTATATCGTCTGTCATATCCTCGGGATTCGATGTGGTAAAGCGTACGCGCATGTCGGGCACTTCTTTGGCCACTTTATGCAACAACTGTGCAAACGATGTAGAGCCTTCTTCACGCTTGCCAGAAGGAGATAGGCCGTAGGAATTTACGTTCTGCCCCAAAAGGGTGACCTCGCGAAAACCGCGTTCGTGCAGGTCGTCAACCTCACGCAGAATACTATCTACATCACGCGAACGTTCGCGTCCGCGAGTATAGGGTACAATGCAGTAATGGCAAAAATTGTTGCAGCCACGCATAATACTTACAAAGCCACTGATATGGGCCAAACCTATACGCTGGGGTATCACGTCGCGGTAAGTTTCGGTTTTGCTCAGCGCTATGTCTATGGCATTGCGGCCGGTTTCGCATTGTGCCATCATATCAGGCAGATTAAGATAGCTATCTGGTCCGCATACTAGATTGGCGTAGTGATGGTCTATCAGATCATCCTTGGCTCTTTCGGCCATACATCCCAATACGCCCAGCACCAGTTTGCGCCCTTTCTTCTGTTCGGCATGGAGTGTTTCCAACCGGTTGTATATCTTGTTTTCTGCATTCTCTCGGATACTACAGGTGTTGAGGAATATGGCATCGGCATCGGCCTCATTGTCACACAGTTCGTAGTCTGCCATCTTCATGATAGAAGCCACCACTTCGGTATCGGCTACATTCATTTGGCATCCGTAAGTCTCTATATACAGTTGTTTCATTATCTTGATTTCTTTATTTTGTTATCTGTTTTTGGGTGTAGTCATCTTGCTCGAAACGGCCATAAATACGCCAAAGAATGCTATTCCTACTACCAGTCCGGCTAATGCGTCTACGGCATAATGGGCCTGTATATAGACCGTAGCCATACACAGGAATACATAGAGCGGTAGCAGACAGAGCAGTAGTTTCCGGCTACGCATATGCCAAAGCAGTAGCATACACACGGTTGACATGCCCACATGCGAGCTGGGGAATGCTGCCGTAGGACGTTCTCCTGCGGCTTTGGCATCTTCTACCATCTGATAGAATATACCATCTGCATAACCGGGCGTGGCCAGACAGTCGGTATGAGTATTGAAATAATGACCTACTGCCGGGAATACGCCTTCTGTTACACTGCGTATGCCTATGGCTTTATAATAAAAGGTAGGACCTACTACCGGTACAAGGTCAAAGATTACATAAAAAGCCATAAACGAGGCCATAATAACAAAGGCACAACGTTGGAATTCGGCATAACGGCGCACAAAATACAACAGAGCTACACAGGCTATCATTGGATAGTAAGAAGCATAGCCCAAGCTCATCAGCTCTGAGATTACTGCCGACGGGAAATTCCGGGCAAACGTTAGTGCCGGTTGAAATCCAAACAGACTTTGTTCCCATCCGGCAAAGATATGGTCCATATTAGGCAGTGCGCGGTTTAGTTCGTAAGTATCTGGATACCACCAAGCCAGCATAGCCATCTGCAAGGTTACTCTTGCCAGCATAGTTACCTTGCAGGGTATTACGCGATACACGCCCCATAGGGCTACCATTGTGGCCACTACCCGTAAACGTCCCCATATCATGGCTCCGGGGTTGGCCAGTCGGGTATAGACAATCAGCATAAAAAGCAGGGTAAAGGCAAGATATGCCAGCACGGCCCACTCCATCGGCAGAAGTCCGCGCCGCGGTTTCTTCTCTATCTGGAAATAATCTAATAGTTTCTTCATTTTTTAATTGTTTGGGCAAGTAGGGGCGTAGTGGGGGGATTAGAGCCATCCCTCTTCTTTATACCACGCTATGGTTTCGGCCACTCCTCGGTCAAGGTCGTAATGTGGGTGATACCCCAGCTCATCGGCCGTAGGCTCTATGTCGCACCGCCAGTTGCGTTGGCGCAGAATATTGAATTTGTCACGGTTAAGGGCAGTTATCTTACCTGTAGCACGGGCCGTAAGTGCACCTATATCGGTTATCACCTTAAGCAACCATACGGGAGCCGTAAAGCGGAGTACCCAAGGGGTGCCCAAAGCGTGTCGTACAAGGTTGCTGAAATCTGACGATGTATATACATTGCCGTCGCTCAAGAAGTATTTGCGCCCGTTCATACCACGATCAAGAGCAAGAAAAATAGCTTGCACAACATCCTTGACATATACAAAAGTTATATCTTGGCGGCGATAGCCTACTGCAAAGTCTACGTGTCTCTTTATAGACTGCGCCATCATAAAATAGTCTTTCTCCCTTGGACCATAGACTCCCGTAGGACGCAGAATAACATACGGAAAATTGTTGCCTATCGAATCCATAAACCGCTCGGCCTTAAGTTTGCTCTTTCCGTAAGCGGTATTGGGACGTGGATAGTCGTTCTCTGTTATCTCTTGGTAGGGTTGACTTTCGCGTATGGCTCCCATTACGCTTAGCGAACTTATATAAACAAAGCGGTGTATGGGCATCTGTAGGTTCAGCAATGCCTTTACCAACCGTTTGGTTCCCTCGGTATTTACCTCGTAAAAGGTTTCTTCGCGCAGGCACTTGGTTACACCTGCTGCATGTACTATATAATCAAAAGAATATGGTCTTAGTGCCTCTTCCAGTTTTTCCTGTGAAGAGAAATCCAGTTCTATGAAATGTATGCGGGGATCGGCAAGATATCTGCGCGAACTTGTGGGGCGCACGGCAGCCCATGTCTCCATGCCTCTGCGCAAGGCTTCTTCTACGACAAAACTGCCAATAAAGCCGCTTGCACCCGTTATCAATATGTTCATTAATGACTAATTATGTAATCAGACTGCAAAATTACATGAAAATAAGTGTATTACAAAATTATTGCACCTGTTTTTGCCGTTTGTCAATATTGTAACAGACTTTTAGATATACTGCATAAGTATATCCCATACGCATATGATATGGCATACCGAACCGAGCAAAACAAAGAAATGGAATACGGTATGGTTATACTGACGACGGTGCAGGGTGTAGAACACTGCTCCAGTGATATAGAATACGCCCTCGGCAACAAGCCATACCACGGCCGAAGTGTTAACAGCCGAAAGCAAAGGCTTGAAGGCAGCCAGTACCGACAACCCCATAAGCACAAAGCACAGTGTTTCAAGATTGCTGTGTGCCTTGAGTTTTCTAAACGACATTACCGTTCCGGCTATGGCACACAACCACACAAAGGCGAACAATCCCCAGCCCCATCCGCCTGCGCTTCGCAGTGCTACAAGAGTAATGGGCGAGTACGAACCGGCTATATGCCAGTATATGGCGGCATGGTCCCAACGGCGCAACCTTTCCTTCCACACCGACTGAGCGTTCAGGGCGTGATACACCGTAGATGCCGTATACGAACAGAGCATACCGAAGAGGTAGAGTATCACCCCAGCCGTAGCCCATCCATTACCTGCATGGGCGCACCACACCAGGAATATTATACCCACTATCACGCCTATAATAATGCCTCCGGCGTGGCTCCATGAGTTCCAAAGTTCTTCTGTGCGGGTGTAGTTTATCTTCATTTACGATGGCGCATTTTTGCGGCAGGCTTACTGGCCTCCACAATAGTAAAGTCAAGCTGTTTCTTTTCCAAATTGGTCTTGGCCACCTGGATACGTATAGGGTCGCCCAATTGGTATTTATGATGACGCCTACGACCAACAAGGCAGAAGTTGCGTTCGTCAAAGTCATAATAGTCATCATCCAAATCGCGCATGGGTATCATACCTTCGCAGTGGTTTTCGTCTATCTCTGCGTAGATACCATAAGCGGTGATACCGCTTATATGAGCATCGAACTGCTCGCCCAAATGACTGCCCATAAACTCTACCATCTTGTATTTTACTGAGTCGCGCTCGGCGTTCTGAGCCACCTGTTCCATGTCTGAGCAGTGCTCACATAGTTCCTCGCAATGCTTGGCGTTGGCCGAGCGTCCGCCCTCGGCATACCGGGTAAGCAGGCGGTGAACCATTGTGTCTGGATAGCGACGTATAGGACTGGTAAAATGGGTGTAATAATCGAATGCCAACCCAAAGTGACCTATGTTCTTGGTAGTATACTTGGCTTTCATCATAGCTCTCAGCGCCACTTTCTGTATAAGGTTCTGCTCGGGATGCCCGGCACAGTCGTCCATCAAGCGGTTAATGCTCTTAGCCATGGCCTTCTTGGTTCCGTCGGTCTTTACCTTATACCCGAATTTAACTATAAACTCGCGCAACGTTTCCATCTTCTGTGGATCGGGATTATCGTGTACACGGTAAGGCAACGTCTTGGCTTTCTTGCCTGATCCTACTTTACCTATACTCTCGGCCACGGTGCGATTGGCCAACAACATAAATTCTTCTATCAGCTTGTTGGCATCTTTCGACCGTTTGAAATAACAACGTATAGGACGCCCTTTTCTGTCAATATCGAAGCGTAATTCTTCTGACTCGAACTTCACTGCTCCGTTCTTGAAGCGTGCTGCGCGCAGTTTCTTGGCCAAACGGTCAAGGGTTACTATCTGTTCGGCGTTCTCGCCGCGGTACTTGCCGTCTTTAGGAGTGGGTGCAGGTTCGCCTGTACCATCAACCACACCGTTTTCTTCCAGTATCTTTTGAGCCTCTTCGTAAGTATAGCGACGGTTAGAGCGGATTATGGTATGCACTATACGGTAGCTGCGCACATGGGCGTCTTCGTCCAGTTCGAATACAGCACTGTAACATAGTTTGTCTTCATTGGGGCGCAACGAGCACACCAAATTGCACAACCGTTCGGGCAACATGGGTATGGTGCGGTCTACCAGATAGATTGATGTGGCGCGACGTTGTGCCTCGCGGTCTATGATATCGCCTTCGTGTACATAGTGCGACACATCGGCTATATGTACGCCCACTTCCCAAAGGCCGTTGTCCAATCGTTTTATGGAGAGGGCATCGTCAAAATCTTTGGCATCTCTGGGGTCGATGGTGCATGTCCATGTAGAGCGAAAGTCTTCACGGGTAGCCACATCGTTTGGTGTTATCTCACCCGTAATCTTGTCTGCAGCTTCTTCTACGGCTTTAGGATACTGGTATGGCAACCCATACTGCGCTAGAATGGTATTCATCTCTACATCATTATCACCACTCTGTCCCAAAATATCCACTACCTCGCCTATCATGTTGGTATGCTCTTCGTCGGGCCAACTTACTATTTTTACAACGGCCTTGTCGCCGCTCTGCCCTTTCTTGAGTCGTTTGCGGGGTATAAGTATATCGCGCGCCAAGTTGTCGTTGGTTTTCAAGAAGGCCAAGTCTTTGTCTACCCTTAGCGTACCTACGAAAGTATCTTTCTTACGCTGTAGTATCTCTATCACTTTGGCTTCTTTAATATGGTTCCGCCTACGGGCCATTACGGCCACCTTTACCCGGTCACCGTCGAGTGCCGAAAGTGAGTTGCGTTCTGAAACAAATATGGGCTGCTCGCCCTCGTCGGGTACAAACGAATTCTTGCCATTAGACTTGCGTCGAAACACGCCTTCCTGCACCTGTCCTTTGGTATTGAGCTGGTACGAGTTGACCGATGTGCGGACAAGGAAGTCATCCCACGCCATTTCTTCCATCGTATCTACTGCCAGCATTTTGGCTGGATGGGTATCAAGATGGAGTGCTCTGAATATTTCTTTGAATGAATATACTTTGTCTGGATTTGAAGAGAAAAAACTGACCAACATTTCAGCCAGCTGACGCTTGGTAACACGCTTTCCGCCTTTCTTTGCTTTTCCCATAATGGTAGTGTTTTTAAGGGTGATTCTATACATAACCACCAGATGTTTATACTTTCTTACAGGATGGTATTTTGTCGTCTTTTTGATTTCTTTTCGGTTCAAAACTAATTTATAGAACCATCCTTTAATTTATATTGCAAATTAAACCAAAAAAAATGAAACGGCGAAGAAAATTACAATAAATAAATTTAGGATTGCAAGATAGACAAGAATAAAGGGTAATATTTTTCATAACCACCCTTTAGAACAGTTCCTAAAATCGGAAACCGAAGAACATTCTCATACGCCACTTATCTCTCTTGAGTTGCAAGTACTTTTCTTCACCTGCCACAGAGAAATTATAGACCATAGTAGCTCCGGCAAACTTATTGCGCCAAGAGTACAAGGCGGCTCCTCTACCAGTAATAATAGCAGAGGGGAAGTGGTATTTCATACTATTGTGCGTGTCAGCAATCTTCACATTGTCGTGAGAATAGACAGTAATGGTAGGCAAGGCTGAAAGATGGAAGAGCCAGTGCTTGCCTGTTACCAGATTATAGCCATATCCACCACCAATGGCAAACTCGTTTAGACTAATGGTCATAGGTTGTAATGAAGGATGCTCCTCGTCGGCGCTCACCTCTGTCTTCGAACCATCGAAACTCGCACCAATCATCCAACTGCCTGCGCTTTGCTTCTGAATGTAACTCTGGCTGAAGGCTGCAGGAAAGGAGAACTTGCGATAGTTAAAAGCATAATAAAAGTTGAGGTTGAGCGCCTTCTGCGAGATAAATCCCTTGGGAATATCAATGCGGTTGCCGTCAACATCAGTATGCCCGTGATAGGTTTTAGAGGAGAGGTATACTACGTCGAAGCCATAGCGGTTGCTATAACTGTTGAGGTTGAACTCATAGTCTTGACTCTTTCCAACCCATTTGGCGGGGTTTACAGACAGGCCGAGCCCTACTCCTCTATAAGCCACTGCCATACTGAGCGTACCTCTACAATCGGCCATCACCTGCGTCTCGTGTTCTACGCCATCTACTTTGCTGCGGGTACGTAGAAAGGCGCCCGAAATATTACCCCTTAGCTTTACCGTCCAGCGTGCATCAGGACGAGTAATGTAGGCGGTATCAAATGTCTTTTTGTTATACTTAGCTGCCAGGAGCGAGTCACCCCAGAAAAGACGGCGGTCATAAAGCGACAATTTCTTTTGAATCTTTCCATAATACTTCATAAACTTGGCCTTCTTCTTATCGCTCATCTTACTCTTGCCTAACTCTGCCATCAGGATAGAGTCGCTCCACTGGAGCATCTCCCCTCTGTCTGCCGACTGTCTGAGTTCTCGGCGCAAGCTATCAACCACATGGATTGCATCGCGCCATTTCTTTCGTGTTGTTCCAGTTTTATCCTGGCTCTGCGCCATGCCACAGCATGGCATAATCAACAGATATAACAATAAGATTTTTTGTATAAAACAAGTCAAGCCACGCCTCATAATAATTTGGTACATTTTATCACTCTTTGACTACTTATTAAAAGAAAAAACGACTGACATTCTATGAGTTGTCAGCCGTTTTCTTAGTACGTACCCAG
>CAVHVH010000037.1:0-16613 GCA_963639385.1 Oscillospiraceae bacterium | reverse complement strand
TACCTGTATAGAAAGGGTGAGAGGTGCTTGAGATTTCAATCTTTACCACTGGATAAGTCTCGCCTTCAAATTCTACTGTATCATTAGTCTTGCATGTAGACTTTGAGAGGAACATATCGCCGTTGGACATATCTTTGAATACGACGGGGCGATAGTTTTCTGGGTGAATACCTTGTTTCATTTCGTTTATTTATTTGTTTGTAAATTATCTGAATATGTTACGAGGTGCAAAATTACCGCTTTTCTGCTTAACTACAAAATGTTTCGGCTACTTTTTTGCTCTGTATGAGTTATTTTGGTCTAAATAGATGCTGGCCGGTGATGTTACTGTTGTATAATTTCGTATATGTCTACTGCTCCAGTAAGTTCTATTTTTGTAGTTTTGCCATTTAGTTTGATACTGAAAAGCTGGTTGTCGATGGGAGTGGTGCTTATTACATTTCCCCGCTTGTTGTATTGTATCAATGTAGGCTTATCGGCTTTTCTTGTATCTAATAATAGGGTACAGGTGTTTGCTCCCTGGGCTACGCCGAAAGCTAACCGGCCGTTGCTGGTGTAGTATGTACACGGGTTTTGGTCGAAGGCGGCCATGGTATTCTCTATGCTGTCGGCTTCAACCTCAAATCCAAGGTTTGCAGGGGTTATGGGGTTTATCTTGAATTCTCTTACGGCTATCCAGCTTTTCTTTTCGGATGGCAGTTTGCGTAGTCTGATATAGCGTGCGTTTACGGGTTCGCCTTTCCAGTTGATTACGTATTGCTGTTGCAGCTCGCCACTTAGGGCTTTCCATGTTTGCCCGTCGGCAGAGTATTCCAATATGGTGTTGTCGTAGTAGTCTACATCGTCAGTAGAATTGCGGCCTTGTAGTATGTTGATTTCTTTTACGCTACGTGTTTCCCCAAGGTCGGCCCCTATCCAGTCTCCTGTACTTTGGCTTACTCCCGAATGGTAGTAGGTAGTAGAGTCGTTGTCGAACATTAGTTTGCTCTGTGTGGTAGAAAGGGTAGGGTAGGTGCCTGCACCTTTATAGAGTGATGGCGCTATGCCGGTAAGAGATTTGAAGAACCCTGCGGCCATGTAGTCCATAGAATTCTCGTAGAAAGGCTGCAGTACCATAGTGCCCGACTTGTGGGCTTCGTATGCTTTGCGGTCGGCAGTACTCATAGTGTTGTTAATGTATGCGTTCCAGAATGCTTCTTTCGTTCCAGACTTGTAGATTTTTATCATGTCGAGTGTCTTTCGGCCGCGTTGTCCCAGCTTCTTAAACTCTACGAGCCATGGGCGTAGTTCGTTGAGCAGCAGCTGGTTCTTGCAGTTTGCTTCCATACAGGTAGGAGCATTCTCTACTTTTTCAAATTCGTGGTACAGACTGTCATATTCGGCCTGTGTAAAGTTATTTGGGCTGAAGGTATGGGTCTCCCATGATTCGGCGCGGCGATAACCTGTTTCTGTGTCGCATGAGTGTATGGCAAACGTGCGATAGGCGTTGCTGGTCTCTGGGGTAAGGTCAGCCAGGGCGCGTTCCCAGTTGTCCATAGGGTTGTATGAAGATACATTCCAAGTATAATCAGCTACTCCATAAAGTGCTGGCTTTGAAGCTTCGCCGTGCTCCATAGGGTTGCTTAGCACGCCGCAGGTCTGCTCTTCTGTAAGGGTGGTGTCAAGACCATATGCAGGGCCTTGCATGATAATATGGCGGGCATAGTCGGTTACAGGGAAATTCCACCAGTAATAGGCTGGACGCTTGATGCGCGTATCAACAAAGTCGAGCGTCTCGCGGGTAAGGTCGCTGCATACTACGGCGCCTGTCCAAAATATGCGGATAGAAGGGTCGAGCTCGTTGCCATAAATGGCCAAAGGACCATCGGCTCCAGGTTTAGCCCATAGCTGCGAATAGTCGGTAGGGCATACTACGAGTGGCGAAACATCACCTTTTTGTTTTACAAATTCGTGGGTAAGGCGATTGAGCAAGGCTACTTGTTTCTTAGGGTTAGTGCCTTCGCCTTCGATATCGTCGAAGTGGATGGCAAAAGACCGCACTCCAAGGTTGTACATCATGTTGAACTTGTTAACCAGGTTGTGGTAGTCTTCTTCGTTCCACTTGATATCTTTGCCGGGATGTATGGCCCATACAAAGTCTACACGGTTGCGTTGGCAGGCTTCTACCAGTTCGTGTATGTTACGGGCTTGCTCTTCGGGGTATGGCAACCGCCAGTTGGGGCTGCTATGATAGGGGTCGTCTTTAGGTCCGTATACGTATTGGTTAAGTTTGTTACGCCCGTAATAATTGATGAGTGATAACCGTACCTGGTGCGACCAAGGATTACCGTAGAAACCTTCTACTACACCACGCAGGGGTAGGTCGGGGTAGTCGTTGCATACCAAATAGGGCAGTCGACCGTGGGCTGCTGGGCTTTCAGTAATCTGTTTGAGAGTCTGTATGGCATAGAAGGCTCCGCGCTCATCGTAGCCAGTTATGGTAACGCCCTTCTTGTCGGCCTTGAGCAAGTATGCTCCCGATGTCATCTTTTTCAATCCAGCCTTGCGCGCCTCTTTCTCGCCGAAGGTAATGGTTACGTACGTTCCTTTTGGGTTTGAAGGGAGAAAGGCAAAGTCGGCTTTAAATTTCCCCGACTTGTCATGTAGGGTAATGCCGTTACGTAGGTCTATCCAGTGTTCGCGGTCTATATCAAGATAGTGTGGGGTAGGGTTGACTACTATACCTTGGTGGTCGATTTTCTTTCCGGGAACTCTGTTTACGTCTTGTTTCTCTGAACGTTGTGAACTAAGGTCAAACGTGTCGTCTTGTGCGTATGTGCCTAAAGTGCAGAGCGAGGAAACAAAAGCAGTTAATAGTAGATACTTGTAGAACATATGTATATTGGTTTACAGTTATTGTAGGTTCTGAAAATAGCTACATTATATAATATAAATAAAGTAGCAAAGATGGTATAAAAATATCCCGTATCGTCGCGATAGGCAATACGGGATATAATTATGTAGGAATTGTTTACTTAGCTAGAGTGATTACAATTGTCTTGATACGCAGCTGCTTGGCGGCACCAGTACCTTGAGCGGCATTGGTTATGGTTGCTTTGGCAGCGTTGATATCGCTGAAAGTATAGGTAAGGTTGTCAATGGCAGCCTTGCCCGGCTCACAGGTAGCAGCGCCTTCAGCGATGTAGTTGACGCTATTATAACTGTCGCAAGTTACAGTAATCTTGGTTATCTTCTTGCTGCCGGCATCTATGGTTACAGTATTGCCAGGATACATGCGGATGGTTCCACCGCCAGCACTATAGTACTTGGGAGAGTTGCTGGTGTTAGTTCCCTTACTGAACGAGAATGCTATATTATTGACGGTAGCAGTGGTAACATCTGCGGCGTTGGTAGAAGATATGTCGCCAGCGGCAACGGATACATCCTCGCCAGTAGTGTCGTCACCACCGCTTGTGCCGCTCTTAGTCCAAGAATACAAGTAGCTCTTCTTAGAAGCCGTCTCGAGAGTTCCGTTGTAGTTGGTAACTTGACCGTATATTACAACTTCGTCGCCTACGCTCAGCAGGTCGCCCTCGGTATATTTTGCATTGTCCAAATAGTAGGCACTGTAGATAATGAATTCGTTCTCGGCCTTACCATCATCAGAGATGTTGAAGGTAGCTGTGCCGTACTGAGCAGAGTAGTTGTACTTGATGGTAGAAACCTTGCCCTTGATATATACAGACTCGGTAGAAGTAGCACCAGATTCCAGTTTAGAAGCAAATGCTTTTGCACCTAATGCATTGTATGGGTTGTCTTTTGTACCGTCGCCCTTGGCTCCAGTCTCGTCGCCACTGCCACCGCCTTCTTCAGAAGTCTTTCCGTTGAGCGAGTAGATGTAAGAAGAACCCTTACCTACAGTCTCTGGAGTGTTGCCTTTGTAGTTGACAAACTTACCATAGATGATAACCTCGTCGCCAACCTTTATCTGGTCGGCAGAGGTAAACTTGACATTACCCAAGTAGTAGCTTTGGAAAATGTATATCTGGCTATTCTCGGTACCATCGTCAGAGATGTAGTAGTTAGCGTTGCCAAAGGTGGCAGTCTCAACGTTTACAATCTTTGAAATCTTACCTTTTACATAGATTTCGGTATCAGTCTGTGCATCGGCTGCCAAACCGTTAACTAACTTGAGAGCAGCAGCTACATTGTATGGACTGGCCTGTGTACCTTCGCCCTCGGGAGTACCTGTGTCGATAGCCGACTTACCATTTTGGTAAACAATTTGGCTACCCTGGGTAATCTCGTAAGTGCCGCTATAATTGATGAGCTTGCCTTTTACGATTACAGTATCGCCTACTACCAAGTCATCGGCAGATGTTATCTTGGCACCGTTAAAGCCCATACCGCGGTAAACTTCAAGTTTGTTAGAAGCTTCTTTATCATCAGAAATGTAGTATGTGGCATTGCCGTAAGAGTTGGGGAAGCCATCGCCCTCATCGATAGTAGTAACAACGCCCTTTACATAGAAATACTTGTCGGGATCAAAATCACCGCCAGCAATTACAACGTTGGCAGCAGCCACATTGTAGGGCGATTCGTAAGTACCCTCACCTTCTGCAGGCATCTCTGGGTTGTCAGGATCAGTTGCTCCTTCTGGATAGCCGTAAGGCATAGGAACCTCTTCGCAGCTGGTGAAGCCAAAGGCTATAGAAGCCAAGGCAAGCATTGAATAAATAAGCTTTTTCATATGTTTTCTTTATTTCTTTGTTCTTGGTAAAATATTACTTTATAGATATAATCTTGTTGCCACTGTTCATTTCAGGCGTACTATTGTAGAGTGTGAGCTTTCCAGCCACTACAACTTTCTGCCCGGCTTTGATCTGGTCTTCTGAAGTAAACTTCTCGCCACCGATATAATAGCCGCGGAATACAGTGAGTGTGTTATTGGTAGAGCCATCGTCAGAGATGGTATAGGTGGCGTTGCCGTATGAACCAGTATCTATGCTGCTGACGTTTGCAATGGTACCCGAAACATAGTATTCTGTGCTCGAATCGTAGGCGTTCTTTTCTATCATGCTCAATGCGCGAGTTACGTTGAAAGGTGACTCGGCTGTGCCTTCTCCAGTTCCATCGATGTTGGCAAACGGATCATCGGCTACTACATCGTCGACAGAACGGATCTGTATTTGCCAGATATTGTTGAAGCGTGAGAAAATACCGGTAATCTTTACTTTGCCTGTAGGTAATATAGACTTGGCAAACTTGGCGTATGTACTGGTGCGTACTACTATGCTATTAGCGTCAAGTCCTTTTAGTGTACGATTGGCGCAGTTGTTGCTTAGTTCTACACTGCCGTCATCGGGAGCGAATACAGCCTTGCCGTCGGCATCGGCAAACTCTACGCCGCTAATAGTCATTAGCTTGCTGGCGTTAGCGCTAAGATAGTTTGCATCAGACATCTTGCTGACGTCAAATTCGGTAGGTGTTACCTGTGATGCATCTGCAGTGCCGATAAGCTTGTAGTGGTCTGCCCATACTTGACGGCTCATACGGCCGATGCTCAAAGCACCGCTTGAATTGGTGTAGACAGTGCCTATCTGGGCTTTCTTGCGGTAACCGCCTATGTAGAGGCCCTTGAGATCTACCAATACTTCTTGGCCAACGGGCATGAAACCGCTGGTTCCGCCTTGTGATACAGAAATCTCAATAGCTCCCGTAGAATCTTCGAGTACTATGGTGTTGTACAGGTTGCTTTGGGCATCGTTTCCAGTTACGCGACCCTTGATTTTAATGTCACTGGTAACCTCTTTGTAAGCACCATTGGCGATGATAAACTTGAAATCGGTACTATTTTTCAAGTCTCTTATCTTCATCACATTGGTTTCGGCAATCTGATCGTTACCGAAGGGATTTTCTGTTATGTTGGGGTCTGCGTAGTCACTGCCCATACATGAAGCGAGCAATGCACAGAGGCAAACGGCCAATATCTTGTTCATATATTTCATAATCGGTGATGAATTTTAAAATTTGTATGCAATATTCAGCAAACCGTTAGGACCGAAAGCGTAGAACTTCTTGGGATTCTTTGAGAACTGATATGCTCTCACGTTGTCGTTAGAATAGTCGCTTCGGCTCTGTTCGTAACCGCCAGTAACAATGTTGCGGTTGTTCAGAATGTTGGTTATTGAGAAGTTGATGGAAATCTGGCCTTTCTTCAAGCGGATAAGACGACCGATACTGCCGTCGAGCATGAAACCGCCATTGCCTTGGGCTTGCATAACAGCCGATTTGCGCAGATTGCCTTCATTGTCGTACACGTCACCATAAATGTTCTGACGTTTCTTTAGTGAAGACTCGTAGCGTGAACTGGGTGAATACGACAGATATATGCGGTCATAGTAGTTACCATTGAGATCGATGAACCATCCACCTTGGTGGTAGCTTAGACCGAGACTGAAAGCAGAAAGAGGTGTGCCTGATTCGTGCATATCTTTGTTGTATACGGTTTCGGGGTCGCTATATGTACCTTCGGTAGAGATAAGATAACGTACCTGAGCGTTGTTGATGTTTTTGGCCTGGCTTACTGTTCCGAGCAGGTTGACATCAAATGCAGATGAAAGCTTAAATTTAAGTCCGGCTTCTACACCATAAAATTCTTTCTTGATGCCGGTCATTGATACATACGAGAATGAATTGATGTCATCGAAATAGAAATTCTGCCATTCGGTAACATGGTCCATGCGGTTATAATAAGCGTTGATGTTGGCGTGGAGCCAGCTACCGTTATACTGGTAGCCTACCTCGCTGGTAAACACATGCTCGTCTTTGAGGTTAAGCGCAAAGTCGTTGGTCATTTCAGGTGAAGCAAAAGCGGTGTTTACCTTTGGGGCGTTCCACTGATAGCCTGCTCCTATTAGGAATGTATGTCCGTTACCAGCATTGTATGTGATACTTCCCTTTGCACCGCCTTCGCCGAAGCGTGCGTATTCGCTCTTTCCGAAAGAACTGTTGGCAAAGAGACCATTGCGCATGTGGCCTTCACGGCGCATCATTACACCACCCAGTCTGGCTGCACCCATAAGGTGTACGCGACCTATTGTCTTCTGGTAATTGGTCCAAATATTGGCTTTGTGTACAAAAATGTTGTAGTTGTAGCCAAAAATATCACCTTTATATATAAGGCGTCCCAAATTGTTAGGACCGGCGGTGTTTAGGTCGTACTGAATCTGGTCAGAACCAGGAGCGTATTTGCCTAAAGCATAAGTGTTGATATTGTGATAAGACTTGGCACCCAACAGGTCTTCCATCGTTTGGTAGTGGTGGCCGTTGTTGGTAGAAAGAACCAAGCCTACGTTCCAAGAACCGTCATTTACTTGCTTTGAGGTAAGGGTAGAGGCCAAAGTGAGTGTAGCGTTGTCTATGTTCTTGGCCTGGATAAAATAGAGGGCATCGCCACCATTCTTTGATACTTGAGCGTTGGCGTAATATAGCTGATTCCAGTTAATCTGTTGGTTGCCTGGCTCCTTCCAATAGTTGTAAGCCTCGGCCCAACTGTCGGCAGCAGTCTGTGTACGGTAAGAACTGTACAGAGGATCGTTGCCCCAAACATAGAAATAAGAACTGGGTAGACTCTTCCAATAGTCGGGATGTGGGTTGTCAGCATTTCCGTAATTCAACTTGGTGCTTTTGTACATGCCATAGCGTCCGAATACGGTTGTGGTGAGTTTCATATCCTTGTTGATGTTCCAATCCCATGTAAGTACAGCCGACGGAGAAAATTCTGTTACCACGCGCGAGTTGCGTACATGGCCGTTTTGGTAGCCCCAATAGGGGTTATAATAGCGATTATCGGTAAGCCAGTATACTTCGTCGGTAGAAGAACCCTGTGCACCACGCTCGGTGGGGTTGCCCCATGTAGCGAACGATACAGAGTGCTTATCGCCAAAGAGCTTCTGTATGCCAAGAAAATAAGAAAGGGCGTTGTAGAAAGTACCCTCTACATATCCGCGCTTGGCCCAACGGTAAGTAAGACCAGCAGAAACAGCCCAACCATTCTTATCGAAACCAGAGCTGTAGTTGTACATACCGCGCAGATTGTAGTTGCGGTTGGCTGCCGAAACAGCGGCTCTGTGTCCTGTAGCCATATTGCCCGGACGGAAATCGTAGTTGTTGCTACCTCCCATAGAAGGTATGCCGAAATAGCAGTCTTCAAACGGAAGAGAGAAATCTACATTCTTGGTCTGTTGGTTAAGGCCTCCGATTTGGGAGAAACGGAATTGTCCTGATTCCATGTCGTTAACCGGAGCTCCGTTGATGTAGATGTCATTGTAGCTTTGGTTAAGTGCGCGGTAGCGGAATCTTACGGGTGAGAAGAGGTATCCCACGCCACTGGCATAGAGGTTAGAGTTGGAATTCAGAATGCTGATGTTCTGAGTCATGTCATCATCATCGCCCAACTGTGCCTCTGTAAACGTGAATGCCGATTCGTCTATAGGCTTTGTGGTCTGCTTGTCGCCTGAAGGCGTCTGAGCAAAGGCCAGTGGAGCATAGCACAGGGCAAACACTGCCAATTTAAGCTTTCTTTGCATAGTTAAAAGATATTTATATAATTATGTGTTATTTGGTTGCAAAGTAACTAAATTAATTTGTAATTGAAAAGTTTTTTTAATTAAAATTCTGTGAAAATGGGCATATTCTCAATTATAATTACGATATTTGCAAAAAATAACAAAAAAGATGAAACGATACTTGTTTTTTGCCTTGTTGGCATGTGCGTTCTGCTTCTCGGTTACAGCCCAAAAGAAATTATTGGTTTATGCGGTGGGTTTCTATAATCAAGAGAACCTTTTTGATACTTGCCATGATGAGGGTAAGCGTGACTACGACTTTCTCCCCGATGGTAGCTATCATTGGGATGGCTTGAAATATTCGCATAAGCTTAAGAATATGTCTCGAGCACTTGCCGATATGGGTACCGACTTGTTACCCAATGTAGGTTGTGCCTTTATAGGCTTGAGCGAGGTTGAAAATTCGCGGGTGCTTACCGACTTGTGTGCTCAGGAACCGCTCAAGGAGCGCAATATGCAGTACTGTCATATCGAGGGGCCTGATAAACGTGGTATTGATTGCGCTTTGTTGTATAATCCGGCACTCTTTAAGGTAGATGATGTAAAACTTCATCCTTATGTGCCCGAATTGGCGAAGGACTCTAACTTCGTAACCCGTGGCTTTCTTACCGTTAAGGGCGTTTTGGCAGGCGAATCGGTTGTGGTTATTGTAGCCCACTTACCCAGTCGTTTCTCTACTTCATACTATCGAGAGTTGGGAGGTAAACAGATTCGGGCTATCAAGGATTCACTGCTATGTGAGAATCCTGCATATAAAATATTTGTTATGGGTGATATGAACGACGACCCTTCTGACAAGAGTATGGTAGAAGCATTGGGCGCACGTGCGGATAAAAATAATGTAGGTAAGGGCGAATTGTACAGTCCTTGGATTAATATTCATAAGCAGGGTACTGGTACACTTTTCTATAATGGCTCATGGAATCTTTTCGACCAAATTATTATGACTCCCAATCTATTGATGCCCAAAGATACTAACAGTGTTGATGCAGGTATGCTGAAATATCGCAAGGCCCAAATATTCCATCGCGATTATCTCTTCCAGACTACAGGCAAGTACAAAGGTGCTCCTAAACGTACCACTGCTGGAGGAGTTTGGCTCGATGGCTACTCTGATCACTTGCCCGTGGTGGTTTATCTATCTAAGCAGAAATAGAATATGGATGTCGAAACACATCCGTTCTCTCCCTTTCTCCCAGCCAACTCACGTTTGCTGATGCTTGGCACATTCCCCCCTGCGCCTCGTCGTTGGTGTATGGATTGGTATTATCCCAATTTCACCAATGATATGTGGCGCATTTTTGGTATCTGCTTTTTTGATGACAAGTTACATTTTGTAGATACCAGTCAGCGCACTTTCCGGAAGGAAGATTTACAGGCCTTTCTTGCAGACCTTGGCGTGGCTGTCTATGATGTTGCAGTGCGTGTATGCCGTACCAAGGGAACTGCGTCAGACAAAGACTTGGAAATTGTAGAACCTACTAATCTATGTGCTCTGTTAGATGCTTTGCCACAGTGTGATGCAGTGCTTACAGCAGGCCAACTTGCCACGCAGGTGTTTGCCTCGCATTTTCATATAGCAGAATTGCCAGCCATGGGATGCTCGGTACCTTTTAATTATGGTGAGCGTAAACTAAGGCTCTATCGCCAACCGAGTAGTAGTAGGGCCTATCCCATGAAGGTAGAAAAGAAAGCTGAATATTACGGGCAAATGTTTGGCGAGATATTTAATAAAAAGGGTTGAAACTCAATCTTTTAGTTGGTGGCATAACTCCTTTGCTGTAGCTCTAAGCATGTTGAATGTAGCCACTTTATAGTATAATATATGACGTTCTTTTTGAACCACTCTAAATGTAAAATGGAATAATGAAAGACAATGTAACCATTATCGGTATTGCCGGCGGAACAGGCTCTGGCAAGACCACCGTAGTGAAAAAGATAGTTGAGGCGCTTCCTCCACATTATGTGGCTGTGGTTCCTCTCGATTCGTATTATAATGAGAATAAAGGTATGACCGATGAGGAACGGCATGCTATCAATTTCGACCATCCTGATGCCTTCGACTGGAAATTACTGGTTAACCATGTTAATGAGCTGCGACATGGTCGGGCTGTAGAACAACCTACATACTCGTATCTTATCTGTAACCGCCTGCCTGAAACGGTGCATGTAGAACCCAAGAAAGTGATAATTATCGAAGGCATTATGACGCTCATCAACAAGAAACTGCGTGATATGATGGATCTTAAGATATTTGTTGATGCTGATCCTGATGAGCGACTTATCCGCAATATCCAGCGCGACACTATAGATAGAGGCCGTACCGTATCAATGGTAGTAGACCGCTATCTTTCGGTATTAAAGCCCATGCACGAGCAGTTTATCGAACCAACAAAGCGCTTTGCCGATATTATTATTCCGCAAGGCGGAGAAAACGTTAAAGGTATCGGTATGATATGTAACTATATCCAGGGTATCGTGGAGCGTTGATGGTATGTTGGGGGGGTGATAGTTTATTCTACGTCCTCAGAAGTATCTGTTGTTTCGTCTATTTGGTTGGCCTCAACCATGCGCTTATAGGCGTGGCGTGCATCGTTGGCTTTTAAAGTATTGATAATTTCGCTCACTCCATAGACTACCATGCCCCATCCTATAACTACGAGTGGGGCAGAGGCTATCCACTCGGGGCGTATCAGTGCTGTAAGTCCTACGAGTAGTATCAGCGATGGTGCTACCCAATAGAATAATCCTATTTGGGCTATCTGTCGTATATGGGCCAATGTAACAAGCTGGTTTACTGAAGCCAATATCAGAATGAGGGCGAAAATGTAGGTAAGTCCTGTGATAAACGATACCGGCATGAGTGCCAAGATGGCTCCGAGAACTATGCTACCTATTCCTACAATAGGAAAAACGGGGCGGTTCAAGCTAATCTTTTTGCCATCGGTATCATATACGGAAATTCCCTCGTCGGGTTTGCGACAAGCGTAATAGTTTGCTACCGATACAACGCCCGATAAGAAGAACATTACTCCGGTAAGTATGGTGATCCATCTTAGCGTCTCTTCGTGATATTTAATGAGCAGTATGCCAACAACTACTGCTATAAGTGCACGTAATAGCGGACTTAGTAAATTTTTCATCTATTATTGTATTTATTATTTATAACTGCAAAAATACAAACATTCACTGTGCCATGCAACTGTTATGGCCATAATTTACATCTTTTGTTATGACAACATTGTATTTGGTACGCCATGGAGAAACCGTAGATAACGCCCGCCAGATAATGCAGGGGCAGACGCAGGGTGAACTCAATGCGGCCGGTATTGCCCAAGCCCAAACTCTGCGTGAAAAGCTGCTTTCTATACAGGTTGATGCCTTTGTTTCGAGCGATTTAAACCGTGCAGTACATACTTGTACTATTCTTGCTGAAGGTCGTGGTGTGTCTATAACCGAAACGCCTTTGCTGCGCGAGCGCGACTGGGGCGATTTTACAGGCGAATATATACCTGCATTGGCCGACCGTCCATGGCCTGAAAATGTAGAATCGGCCGAGCGCTTGCAAGCTCGCGCACGTAATTTCCTTACTTGGGTGCGTATTACTTATCCCGGGCAGACGGTTGTTGCCGTTGGTCACGGCATTATTAACAAGGCTATACAGAGCGTATATTACCAAAAACCAATGAGTAAAATTATGAGAATGGACAATGCCGAAATGCGTATACTAATATTGTAAACGCTTATGGGTAATAATAATGGCAAAAAAAAGAATGTTTGGAGAGTATTGTGTTGTGACCGTTTGTCTGTAAATTCGTCACAACCGCAAGGCTAATCAGCCTTGCGGTGTTAAGGTATTATAGTGGTAATGTTCTTAGGTTATATTCTACCTTTAGAAATATACGATGTTGTCGGTTGGATTTGCTGACAACATAAAGCCATTTTCTATAGCTGTAGACAAGTACATGCAAGCGGGACGCATACTATTTTTTAGCGAGGTGCTTGTCTGTAAGTCTAATGTGTCTTGTTTAGCGTACATAGTTTTACTGTTTACTTGTTTGTGGTTGTTCTTTTTTTCTTTTCTTTCTTTTTTTCCTTTGTGATGGGAGTACAAGTTTTTGCCCGCCGTTTCCTAAACTAAAGTAGGATGGTGAACTTTTACGATGGCAAAGGTACGTGCTTGTTTTTGTTTGTGCAAGTATTTTTGTTTTGTGAGTCTCTCATTCAGACCTGTCTTTATAATAATACTAACAAATATGATAAAAATGACAATAAAAGTCTCTTTTGTTATATTCTTTTTTGTTTGTTTTTTTATTCTAATACAAGTGAATATGCAGTGTTTGTAGGCTTTGTAGCCTATAGATATTTACATTGCTTTAGACTATTCCTATAACCAATCACCCTTAAATATTTGCTGCACTACGATAATCTCTGCTTGTACTTTTGTAGGTCTAAAAAGTGTTGATATGGCTTTTCTAGGGTTGCAGAATTTAATTTCTTGTGGTAAAGAAAAAGCCCTCTCCTTTTTGTGACAGGCCTTACGGCTATGTTGCCACATATGGGAGAGGGCATTTATTTTACTAATAACTCATCTCTATTATCTGTGGCCTCCGCCGAATGAGCCTCCACCAGAGCGGCTACCTCCGCTGTGTCCGCCACCGAATGAACTGCTGTTTGAACTTCCACCAGAGCGTCCGCCGAAGCTACTTCCTGATGTACGTGAGTTCTGTGAACTTGAAGGAGTGAAAGTGCGGCTGGGCTGACTGTTGCTGCGGTTACCGAATGAGTAGTTGCTGTTGTTCGAGCGGCGTTCAACCGTAGTGCGAGTAGAGCTGCGCAGACTTCCATCGGGCCGGTTTCCAAATGAGCGGTTTTCTATGTTGGTAGACTGCTGATTAGAGCGGTTGCCAAACGACGAGTTTGTATTACGGTTATACATAGGGTCGTTTTGCTGGGTGCTGCGATTACCGAACGTGCGGTTTCCGGCGTTGTTAGGCTGCTGATTAGAGCGGTTGCCGAAAGAAGAGGTGGCATTGTTGCGGTTTATGGTAGTGCGGCTGTTGTCGCGTCCGCTATACGAGCGTGTCCCTCTGCCGTAATCCCCCCGGTCAAAGCGGTCGCGCATACCAAATTCATGTCCGTTGTCGCGGTTTATGCGTCCACCGAAATCACGTCCACGATACCAGCTGCGGTTGCCGTTGTTGTGCCAGCTGTGTCCTCCGCGGTATACATTTGCAAAGTGTGGGCGTCCAAAGTAGAAGTAGTCACGGTGCGGATAGCGGGCATATATGCCGAAGTGCCAGTAACCTCCGTCCCAGTAGAGCGGACGATAGAAATAGTTGGCGGCACAGTAGGCCTGGTATTGCCAGTCTAACAGTATGTAACTTAGGTCTAGATTGCGACGTGTCCAGTAAGTACCATATAGGTCGCTATAGTCATTGATACCCATTAGGTAGTCCAGGTTTATTTCGAAAGCGGCTTCGTACTGGGCATCGTTTAAGTTCAGTTCGTAAGCCATCTTGTCTGTAAGAAACAGAGCCTGCTCGCGTGCCTGACTGTAACTCATTGCGCTGGCCGAAACGACTATTGTCATCATAGCCAAGAGGGTAAGCATATACTTTTTCATAACTATAAGTGTTTAATTGTTTTCTTTATCTGTTGCAAAGGAACTAATAAACTAAAACCCTGCAAAAGGTTTTTCCCTAAACAGAGAGGGAAAATCCCTAAAGGTTAATTTTTGGTCAATTCTGCATCTTTTCTTTTGTGTAGTATTTTTTAGAACCGTCCTTATAATAAATGTTTCAGCCGGGCGTTATATATAATAAGGTATATACAATGCAATTTATGAAAACATCAATACTGATAGCTGCACTCTTGATACCAGTGGTGACACATGCCCAATACACTTGGCAAGAGGAGCCCGATACCGGGCAGCATAATCTCTTGCATGGTGCTTCATGGAAAGTGGAGATGCAGGGTGGCTATGCCAGGGGTAAGACGCCCCTTTGGCTCAATGCCAACAGATACGGGCTGAGTAGCCTTGACCATGGTAATGGTTATCTGCGTGCATCAGTTGTCCGTCCGTTGCAGACCGATTCGGCACGGCGCTGGGCTTTGGGTTATGGTATTGATATGGTAGGCGGTATAAATTATGGCGCCAACCCTATAGTGCAACAGGCTTATGCCGAGGTGCGCTGGTTGCATGGCGTGCTCACCGTGGGTAGTAAGGAATATTCTATGGAACTGAAGAATAACAGCCTTAGCAGTGGCTCGCAGACTTTGGGTGTCAATGCTCGACCGGTTCCTCAGGTTCGAGTAGCTTTGCCTGAATATTGGACTTTGCCCGTTTTCGGCGGTTGGCTACAACTTAAAGGCCATGTGGCTTATGGAATGATGACCGATGAGCGTTGGCAACACGAATTTACCCATAAAGAGAATTCCTATACCGACCATCTGCTTTATCATAGTAAGGCCGGGTATTTGCGTATTGGTAAAGACGAAAATCTCTATCCTCTCTCGGTAGAAATGGGTCTTGAAATGGCTTCGCAGTTTGGTGGTACTGCCTATGTGAAGCAGAGCGATGGTACATTACAGGTAAAACGTGGCAGCAGAGGCTTGCGGGCTTTCTGGAATGCTTTTGTTCCTGGGGGCGGCGATGTAGGCGAGGGCGAATATGCCAATGTAGAGGGTAACCAGCTGGGCAGTTGGCTTATGCGTATTAACTATAATGCCGACACATGGCGTATGAGTGTCTATGCCGACCATTTCTTTGAAGACCACTCGGGTATGTTTCTGCTCGATTACGATGGTTACGGCAAGGGCGATGAATATATGCAGAAGAAAGATCGCCGTTTCTTTATGTACGATTTGAAAGACATGATGTTAGGAGCCGAACTCCATCTTAAATATTGCGGTTGGCTGCATCATGTTGTGGCCGAATATCTGTATACCAAATACCAAAGCGGTCCGCTTTATCACGACCATACCATGGCCATACCCGATCATATAGCCGGCAACGACGACTACTATAACCACGGTACCTATCCCGGATGGCAACACTGGGGGCAGGTTATGGGAAATCCCCTTTTTCGCTCGCCCATATACAATGAAAACGGGCGCATAAATGTGGCAAATAACCGCTTTATGGCCTTTCATCTCGGTGCCGATGGTAGCTTGTTGCGTAGGGTAGACTATCGCGTGCTTGCCACTTGGCAAGATGGAATGGGTACTTACGACAATCCGTATTTACATAAACGCCACAATATAAGTTTTATGATAGAGGCCGCGTATAGGATGAAACATAATTGGCAACTGCGTGGAGCCTATGCAATGGATTTTGGTAAGATATTGGGAAATAATGCCGGTATGCAGATTACGTTGAGTAAGAGCGGGCTGCTGGAGAAAAACATAAAGAAAATACGATGAAGAGAAAATATATACTGCCATTTACTTTTACGGCAATGGTTATAATACAAGCACTTTCTTCGTGCCAAATAGAACACGACAGTAATGGCGATTTTGCCGGTTTCTGGCATTTGGAGCGCATTGATACTATAGAAACAGGTGGTGTAAAAGACATGAGTAACGATTATATCTTTTGGGCTGTCCAGGGACAGCTTATACATGTACGTAATACCCAGATACCCTATACAGGTTATTTCTTTAGGTTTACCAATTCGGGCGAAACGCTAGTGTTGTATCAGCCCTACACCAATGGTGGTCATCAAACAGGCGACTCTCAGGGCGATCTGCCCGTAACCGATGTCAGTATTTTGGCTCCCTATGGCATAAACAGTTTGGAAGAGCATTTCCATAAAGACCAGTTTACAGGCTCAAACCTTACGCTTTCTACCAGCAGTCTGCGTCTTTATTTCAAAAGGTTCTGATTTTTTATGGTTTAAGGGTGGTTCTATAAATTAGCTTTGGCCGACTTTGGAATTATTTTCGAAAGCAAAGTGTAAGTGAACGAAAGAGCAATGCGGGCATTCTTCGCAAAGCTCAGAC
>CAVHVH010000036.1:0-16736 GCA_963639385.1 Oscillospiraceae bacterium | reverse complement strand
GGCAAAACAAGTTGAATGTTGAACGGTTTTGCCGCTTTTTTTTGTTTTGGGTGGGCGTTAAAATATAATTTTAATCATATTTTTGTGATCTAAATATTTCAAGTGTATAGGATAGGTTGCTTAATGGTAACTTGTGAAACTTGAGTAAAATATATACACATAAATTAAAATAAAAACAATAAAAAATAGTTGTATACCAATAATCCTGTGAGCATTATCCAAAAAAAATGGTATGGAATCCTCCTATGGGCAATATAATAAAATGGTTAAAAAACGTATATGCAAGCAAGGAATGAGCTATTAGAGCATTTAATAGTCAGAACAACGTAAAAATAGAATGATATGAAAATGAAATTTCTAGGATTAAGTCTCTTTATTGTAGTCTCTTTATTAGGATTGCAGTCATGCAATGATGATGTTGATACAGGTAATGGTTATCTTCCTAATGCTTTGGTTACACTGAAGACTAATGCAGAGACAGGTGCTTTTTATATGCAACTCACTGATTCAACTACGTTGGTGCCAACTAATATTAAAACGGCTCCCTATAACGGAAAAGAACTTAGAGCACTAGTTAATTACAAACAGGATGGGAACACAGGTAGTAATAGTTCGCAGTCGGTCTATGTCAATTGGATAGATACTATACGTACCAAGGATATGGCTCTGCATACTCTTGATGATGATTCTGCATATGGCAATGATCCTATAGAGATGGTAAATACGTGGACAACCGTGGTAGAAGACGGGTATTTTACCCTTCAGTTTCGTACACTTTTTGGCAATAAAGGTGTGCATGAGGTTAATCTGCTGAAAGGGGATAATCCTTACGAGGTGGTGTTGCGACACAATGCCCATGGTGATGTAGAAGGTTATCCAGGTGATGGATTGATAGCCTTTCGTTTGGATAAATTGCCAGATACGGAGGGGAAACCAGTAACGCTTACGGTGAAATGGAAGTCGTTTAGCGGTGAAAAGAAAGCGCAATTCAAGTATTGTACCCGTAAGTAGTATAAGACGTCAAGTCTAGGTGTCTCATAGAAAAACTATGATAGGGGTGCTTGGATAGGCGAGTGTTGGTATGCGATTGTATAAATCAGATATTGAGCTACAGATAATACAACAGTTCGGTCGGGGAGAAGCCTCGGCCATGAGCTGTCTGTACAATGAATTTGCACCATTGCTTGCTGGTGTTTGCGCACGATATATTACCAATACCGACGAACGTAAAGATGTATTACAAGAGGCCTTTATCCAAATTTACACCCACCTACATACCTTCAGTTATCAAGGCAAAGGCTCTCTTAAGGCTTGGATGGTACGTATAACTGTTAACCAAGCTTTGATGGCTCTGCGTAGAAACACATTGTTTAATATGATGGATACTATGGTAGATATTCCTGATGTCGCCGAAGAAGAACCTGATGTTTCTGGTCTAAGTGAAGATGAAATTTTGGCGATGATAAGCAGTCTGCCAGCTGGTTATAGAACCGTTTTCAATCTCTTTGTTATTGAAGGAAAAAGTCATAAAGAGATAGCCCAAATATTAGATATTAAGCCCGATTCGTCAGCATCGCAGTTAAAACGGGCACGGACAATGCTCGCAAAAAAAATAAAAGAATTTAGACAACAAGTATGACAATGAATAAACAATGGATAAACGATATACGCCAAAAGATGGAACATTATGAGGCTGATGTTCCTAATGGATTGTATGAAGATATTCAGAGGGAGATGGAGCGTCGTGGTTTGAAACCAATGGCAGGCGGTACCCGTAAGCCTCAAGTTTTACCTATATGGGCCCGGCGTATAGTTGTCTCTGCTATTTCGGCGGCAGCTATTGCTATAGTTGCTATACTTGTGCTTATGGTTCCAACAACAGAACGGCAGTCAATAGCCTCGCTGCCGAAAAGTGGCAATAAACTACAGTCAGCGAATGTGGTTACTGCACAAAATATACAATATGAAGAGCAAGAAAGTTTTGTTGCAACAATGTTGCAAGAGGGGAAGGTAAAGATGGAGAAGCATTCTGCAGATCAACTGCTTGCTGATAATAATGTGGAGGCAACTTCTGTGTTGTATAATAACGATATAGAACCCGAATGTGAGGTGAAAGAACAGCAACAAACGCCTGTTCAACCAAAAGTTACCAAGCCATCTTCATCTACTGATACGAAGAAAAAGTATGATTATTCTGTATATTCTGCGGTACGCCATTCGCATCTTGTTACCTTGGGTGCTTATGTACAGGGTGTACAGGAAAATCGACAGAACTCAGCTGGCGTAGCTATGGGTTATTTGGCATCCAGTGATCCTATATATGGCGATGGTAACAAGCTTGACCCCAATTCTCCCGTGCAGTTGCCTACAGCCAAGAATAAAGAACGAGTCCACCATAAGATGCCCGTCAAGGGCGGTATATCTCTTCGCTATGCTATAGATGATAGATGGAGTGTGCAGACAGGAATCAACTACAGTTATCATTCGTCAGAGATAGAAGTTGGTGAGCAGCATATTGATCAGAAACTTCATTTTGTGGGTGTTCCAGCAGCTATAGGCTATAATGTATGGTCTAATCGCAAGGTCAATGTCTATCTTACTACAGGCGCAGAGATGGAGAAAATGGTAAAAGGTCATCGCACGGTAACATATACCGGTCAGCATCGCGATGAAGATGTAGAGATGAATCGCCCGCAGTTCTCGGCGCAGTTTTCGGCTGGTGCAGAATACTGTGCATCAAAGGCAGTTAGCGTATATGTTGAACCTAATGTATCTTATCATTTTGACAATGGCAGTAATATCAGTACCATATACAAAGACAAACCTTTGGAACTTGGATTTGGCATGGGTGTAAGAATTACCGTAGGACGATGACGGATGCTATTGCGGTAGAGATGACACTAGGTTTGTCGATGGTTTTCCTTTTTCCCCGTAAATCTTTAAGACCTTGTTTTAACTTTTGAAAATTAAATAATATTTCTTTTACTTTGCGTTATCTTTGCTTTTCGTTAACTTTGTGGAAAGTTAAACTGTAGGTGGAAACTGTACCCACAGGATATGCAAAGAATGGAATAAAGTAAAGTATGGGAAATCTTAAAAAACAGTGCTTTTATATATTTTGTTTGTTAGTTTTGGTACTGCTATCTTTTGTAGGTTGTACTGAGAAGAAAAGTGTGCCTGTATACGAAACTTCTGAGTACAAAAAGATAGACAGTACGCTGAATATGGTGGCCGATACCATAGCGTTGAAGCGTTGGCTAAAGGCATATCAGCAAGCAGATAACAAGATTGGCCAGTCTATTACCCTAAAACGATTGGGACGCGCATTTCGTGTGGATAACAAGTTTGCCCGGTCTATCGAAATGCACAAGCAAGGGTTGGCCATGGCCGACACTATCTGCGATACCATGGAAATAGTAAATACACTAAACGAACTGGGTACCAACTATCGCCGCTTGGGTGCTATGTATTTGGCTGCCAGCAATCTTACACTTGCTCTTACCTATTGCCAACAATGGAGCGATACAACACGTATGGCAAAGAAATGCCAACTGAAGATACTCAATGGGTTAGGAAAAATATTTTTTACCATACATAATTATAAAACGGCCAACGATTATTTCAGAAAATCGCTTGCCGGAGAAATGCAGATGGGCAGTGCTTATGGTATGGCTCTTAATTACTCTGATATAGGAAGTATATTCAGAGCTCAAGGCAATTCTGACTCTGCCATGGTATACTATACGAAAGCCATGGAGCAGAAACAACTGATGAAAGACGATGTAGGTATGGCCTTGATACATGTAGACTTTGGTGGAGCTTATGAAGACAAGGGCGAATATGTTAAGGCTACCGATGAATATAATCAGGCCTATATCGCCATGGCAGGGTATCCTGACCGCTATCTCCGTCTGAAACCATGTGTGGCTCTAGCCCGTATCTATCTAAAGCGGCAGATGACACCAACTGCCATGGAATATCTACAGGAGGCAAAGATGACAGCGACAGAGATTAATTCGCCTGATTTTCTGTCGCAGATAGCACAACTTTATTATCAGATATACCGCCAGTCAGGCAATGCAGAAAAGGCACTGCAAGCCTATATCGAGTATAAAGACTGGAACGATGTGCTGATAAATTTGCAGGAGGTGGGCGATATACAAAATGTGCAGATAGACGAGTTGATGGCTGCAAATATGAGGCAGCTTAATTACATGCATGAAGATATGACTCGTATGCGCCAACGACAACATGGAGGATGGTTGGTGTTTGCCCTTGTTGTAATGGCTTTGATAGTACTAATAGGTTTCTTCTACAATATGCTACGTATCCGAACCTGTAGATTAGAGGCGTATAAGAAATTCCGTGAAGCTCGAGCCCGATTCCTTGGCAGTATCTCTCACGAATTGCGAACACCAGTAACCATAATACAGGCTGCAGGGGAATCTATAGATGCACATACAGATAGTGACCGAATACACGATGATGTTAATAGATTACAGTCAGCTAGCCAAAAACTGCTGGAGATGATAGATAATATACTAGACACAACTAGGATAAGTTCTGATTTGCCAGGAGACTCACGCTGGTGCCACGATGATATTGTAGGATATATACGCGTTTTGGCCGATGGTCACAAGGCGGAGGCCGATCGGCGGCAGATACGTATACGGGTGGCCAGTAAGCGTAATAGGATAGAGGTTGATTTCGTGCCAGAATATGTAGACAAGATAATGAACAATCTGCTTGGGCAGATGTTGCATTTTGCCTATGAAAAGACCGATATATATATAAGTCTGTCGATAGAGAAGCAGATGCTAAGACTTGAGATAAAAGACCATGGACAAGGCATCCCGGCCGATGTGCAGAACGAACTTCTCAAACCATTCGAATATAGTAGTGTGCCTAAAGACCGCATGCAAATAGGCTTGGCATTCCAACTGATAATGGCTTCGCTTCAGGCTATGAATGGAACTCTTAGAATAAAGAGTAAATTGGGCGAATATGCCCAGTTTATAATTACAGCTCCATTAAACCAAGGAAACAACAAGTATCCCAAATTGGTTGAAATGGAAGCCGCCAATATTCAGAAAAATAATGCAACAGAGTCTGAAATAGAAAAAACGGCAAATATAGATACTGGGAACATGCCAAAGATTCTGATAGTAGAACGGTCGCTTGATGTGGCTCAGTATGCTGCCGACCAGTTGAAAGACAAGTTCCAAATATTCTTTGCTTCTAATGGAAAAGAGGCGTTAGAGAAAATTAATATAGCTCCTCCTGATTTGATTATTACTGGTGGAGTATTGCCTATAGTGGATGGCTATCAGCTATGCCGTTCTGTGCGCGAACAACCATCTACTTGCCATATACCTATTATTATGGTATCGGCCAACACATCGGTGCGCGACCGCATGAAAGGCTTGCAGGTTGGTGCCGATGAGTATATGACAAAACCATTCCGCGGCGACGAACTGTCTATCCGGGTAAGACAGTTGTTGGC
Source organism: Oscillospiraceae bacterium (assembly GCA_963639385.1). Taxonomy (GTDB): domain Bacteria; phylum Bacteroidota; class Bacteroidia; order Bacteroidales; family Bacteroidaceae; genus Prevotella. The sequence continues at coordinate 11,233 of CAVHVH010000036.1, read as the reverse complement.
TCAGCGCCGTATGTTGCGTGCAAAATATACAGCAGATACAGAGCCTTCAACAACAAATAAAGAAACAGAAAATCGCACGTCTGATTTTTTGGATGAAGTGCAAAGGTATGTTGATAGCCATATAGCAGATGGTGATATTGATATAACCGAACTGGCTTCTCATTTTGGAGTGGCGCGTGCCACATTTACAAGAAAGGTAAAACAGTTTACCGGACTAACCTCTTCGGCATATATTACCTCGCGTCGCATAAAGAAAGCTTGTCAGATGTTGCAGACTACGGATCTATCGGTTGCACAAGTAGGCGAAGCATGTGGCTTTGGTGATACGGCATACTTTATTCTAGTGTTCAGAAAGAGCCAGGGAAAGACACCAAAGCAGTATAAAGACGAGTGGGTAAGGTTAAAGTAACAAAGCTTTAGACACATCCATATAAAAATAAGGTAAGGATGTGGAAATCGTATATGCCCATCCTTACCTTATTTATTGCAGCTTAGCTCAACGATATTGATGCTAGATGCTTTATTTGATAATCTCTTTAGCGCGTTCTAACGCCAAATTGATATGGCTACAGATATTTTCTTTGCCAACAATCTGGTAGAATCCTGCATGCTCCAGTACTTTTTCTACCTTCTCGGTTACTCCAGACAGAACAATCTGTATGCCCTCTTTGCGGCTCATAATACATAGATTGGTAAGGTTGTGGATACCCGTTGAGTCTACAAAAGGAACCTTGCGCATACGGATGATGCGTACCTTGGGGCGATCGCCGAAATTGGCCATAATTTCTTCAAATTTGTTTCCGGCTCCAAAGAAATATGGACCATTGATTTCATAAACTTCAACTCCTGCAGGAATAGTAAGATGTTCGTTGTTCTCAAGTTTTACATCGGTTTCATCGTTTAGGTCTATTTCGTCCATAACAACCTTGACATCGCTCGTTTCTGCCATACGTTTCATAAAGAGTAGGCAAGCTATTATAAGTCCAACCTCGATGGCTATGGTAAGGTCGAAGAGAATGGTGAGTATAAACGTGATAAGTAGTACACTTACATCGCTTTTGGGATTCTTCATCAGCATGGCAAACGACCGCCAACCACTCATACCATACGATACCACAACCAAAACACCAGCTAGGCAGGCCATGGGTATGTATTTGGCCAAAGGCATAAGGAAAAGGAATATCAGCAATAATACTACCGCATGGATTATGCCGGCTATAGGAGTACGGCCGCCATTATTTATATTGGTCATAGTGCGAGCAATGGCACCTGTAGCAGGAATTCCTCCAAAGAGTGGAGATGCAAGATTGGCAAGTCCTTGGCCTATGAGTTCGGTGTTAGAGTCGTGGTGATGACCTATAACACCATCTGCAACAGTGGCCGACAGTAAACTCTCAATGGCTCCAAGAATGGCAATGGTTAATGCCGGTGAAACCAAACTCTTGATGACATCCCACGAGAGAGTGGGAACTGTGGCACTGGGCAATTCACTATTTATTGAAAAGCGGTCGCCTATGGTTTCTATACTTGTAACTCCGTAATATTGTTTGAGTATGAGTACCATTATGGTCATTACGATAATGGCAACCAACGACCCTGGAATCTTCTTGCTGAAACGTGGAGTTATAGTGATAATCACAATGCTGGCGATGCCTACTAATGCTGTCCACCAATCGATGGTTGTAATGGCGTGGGCATAGGCAATCCATTTCTCGGTAAAATCTGAAGGAACTGTGGTCATAGTAAGCCCCAGCAAATCTTTTATCTGTGTGGTAAATATAGTTATGGCAATACCGCTTGTAAACCCTACAACAATGGGGTAGGGTATGTATTTGATGATGGTACCTAATCTGAGCAGACCGAAAAGTATAAGGAAAACACCGGCCATAAGCGTGGCAATGGTGAGCCCCTGTATACCATACTGTTGTATGATTCCGTAGATGATGATGATGAAAGCGCCCGTAGGACCGCCTATCTGTACGCGACTTCCGCCAAATGCCGATACTATAAATCCGGCTACTATGGCGGTAATAATTCCTTTTTCAGGCGAAACTCCTGAAGCGATACCAAAAGCGATGGCCAGTGGTAGAGCTACAATACCCACAATGATTCCCGCCATAAGGTCTTGCGCAAACTTGCTGCGGTTATAGTGCTTCATGGTTGAAATCAGCTTGGGCTTGAATGTAAGAACTTGCATAAGTGTTATCGTTTGAAAACAATAAAAGTGGAAATTTTAAAAAACGTTTGCAAAGTTAAAATATTCTATACATGAAGCTATAGAATTATGTCGTTTTCTTTATTTAGGGGTTGTCTTATTGACTTGTATCAGTAGATGGGTGGGTATCATTACTTTCCTGATACCTTGATAAGCAATAGTCCTATACCGGTCCATACCAGTTCGCGTAGCCTTACCAATAATGCTACAAAGATGGCCGCATTGGCGGTCATTCCCAAACCTGTGGTTGAGAGTAGAAATCCTCCTTCGCGACCGCCTAATTGCAGGGGCATGAAAAATAGTAAATTAGCCAGCAGAGACGTGAATGCTAATATGAGAATGCATGAACTATAGTTTGCATATGGGGTAAGTACAAGCAGAATAAGGTATATTTCAAATGCTGAGCAAATACGGCAAGCCAATTCTAGAATTACAGCCACGGCTAAAGATGTAGGACGTTGCCCGTGTAGAGCCTTTATCTGTGTGTCAATGTTGTTCAGTTGGGCTTTATGTGAATCTATAAAGCGGTTTATTCGATTCTTTATAAATGGAATATGTCGTAGTAGGGCTGTTAGCCGGTAGGCCAGCCCATGTTTGTATCCGTAGATAAAAAGAGCAATGCCCAATAGGCAGAAAAAAGTTATCGCAGTCAATAATATGGCCATGGGTATATCTATTGTATATATGGCCAAATAGAGTGCCACAGACAGAAGCCAAAAGCAAAGGTGACTGAATATGTGGGTCATGGTATAGAGTATCACCGACGACGATGCTCTCTCTGTTCCAATCTTTGGAGCCAGTTCCATGATACGGTATGGTTCACCGCCCATCAGTCCACCCGGAGTGGCATAATTAAGGGCGAATCCAGATACTGCCACTTTGTATAGCCAGGCAAACTTTATATTTCGGCGGTCGTCCTGTTGGCTACGGATGATAGTAAGCCACGCGCCAGTATTAAACAGATACAGAAAGCCCCATAATACCACTATTGCAGGAAAACAATAGCCAGCACGCAGTAGGCTCTGCCATGCGTTGGCAAAGTCCAACTGAGACACCATAATGCCCAGTACAACCAGCCCAAAGACAAGAAAAATGTTTTTGTATCTGTTTTTCATTTCCGGGGAGTTATTTCCCTGTGTTGCTATTCTCGTGTTTCTTAGGAATGGAGAACCTTACTTTTTCGCTCTCGTCGCGTTTTTCGTGATAGAGCTTTGGCAGAGGATTGGCCATCGGCTCGTCATATATTTCGCGGTTGCGTATAGTGTCTATTGCTAGATATATAGCTTTGCGTAGATAGCTTTCGTTAGCAATATTCTTGCCTGCTATGTCATAAGAGGCATCCTGCATAGTCTGTACGCATACTAATGGAAGTCCAGTCATCATCTCTAATCCTTCTTCTGCCGATAGGGTTTGGAAAGAAGCATTACCTTGATTATAGTGCATGGGTAGTATGGCGTCAAAGTGTTCGTACATGCAATTTTCTAAGAATGTTTCAGTGGTATAGGGACCGAAAGCATTGGTCTTTTTGTCGGCAAGTTCTTCTATTACGGACTTGATAATTTCTTCTTCGTTGGCAGATACTGTATTGGATACCAGTATGGCTATGCGTGGGTTGGAGAGACGAAAATCGCGCTTTAAAGTCAGCGCCAGGCTCTCTACATTTTCGGATAGTGTCTCACGAGTTATGCTGTAGGTCGTGTCTTTTCCCAGTGCATTGTCTGTAATTAGCCCTATACGCAGAATGTCGTTGACTAAAATGTTCATGGCTCGGTTATTTTCAGCAAAGCATTCTGCCACATAATTTAGCTGTCCCTTGATTTCTTGTCCAGCGATTTTTAGACTTTCTGTATTTATGGGGGCAGTAACCAAAACGTCAAACTGGTGGTCGTTGAAATCTACAATGGCCTTGTCAAGAGCGGTAAGTGCTACACGCCCGGCTTCTTCGCTAGGTGTGCCAAAATCAACGCTAATTTCTTCGTTGGTTACATTCAGTAGGTTTATTCTTCCGTCTTTGGCCTCGCTTGCTTTGGATATTACGGTATAGTTTATATCTGTCTCAAGGGCCTTGCGGTGATAATCGGCTACCTTCTCTGAACCGTATATTATGGGGGTACAAAGTTCAAGCATTTCAGGAGAAGAGAATGTCTTGAATATTAGTTCATATCCTATTCCGTTGGTGTCACCGTGGGTTATCGCCACGCGTATTTGTTTGTTGTTACTCATATATGTCGTTTATTGTTGTTGTGCGTGTTCGTGTCTTGTCTTTTCTATCTGCTTTGATGTGCTTAGTAGTCCGCAAGCGGCGTAAATGTCTTGACCACGACTAGCTCTGATAGTAGTAAATACACCATGGGCGGTAAGATAATCTCTGAAGGCTTCCATACGCAGGTCGTTGACTCCGCTTAGGTTAACTTCTGGTATTTTGTGAAAACGAATTAAGTTTATACGGCAGTCAAGTCCTTTAAGTAGTGTGATGATTTGGCGGGCGTGGTCTTTGCTATCGTTTATGCCATCGAAAACAATGTACTCGAACGAGAGACGGCGTTGGTGTGAAAAATCGTAGTTGCGTAGTAGATCTACCACTTCTTCTATACCCATGCCGCGTTCGGCAGGCATCAGTTGGCTACGTAGTTCGTGGTTTGGTGCATGTAGGCTGATGGCTACATGGCAGTCACTCTCTTCGATAAAGCGCTTCAGCTTGTTTCGTACACCAACCGAAGATACAGTGATACGTTTGGGGCTCCAAGCATATCCATAGTCAGCAGTTAGTATTTGGGTAGTTCGCAGTACGTTGTCAAGATTGTCCATAGGCTCACCCTGTCCCATGAATACGATATTGGTAAGCGTGTTGCGCTCGGGCAGCGAATATATTTGGTTGAGTATGTCGGCTGTGGTAAGATTTCCCTCAAACCCTTGTTTTCCGGTCTGACAGAATAGACAATTCATTTTGCATCCTACCTGTGAAGATACACATAGAGTAGCGCGGTCGTGTTCTGGAATATATACTGTTTCTACGAACTTACCCTCTGCTGTAGGGAAGAGATATTTTACAGTACCATCTATCGACCGTTGGGCGTCAATGTGACCTCGTGCGCCAACTTCGTATTTATCTTTTAATTTCTGTCGGTTTGTCTTGGATATATCGGTCATCTCATCTATGCTATTTACCTGCCGTTGATAGAGCCATTTGGCCATTTGGGTACCGGTGAAAGCCGGCATACCTAATTGTAGGGCCACGTCTTTGAGCTCTATGAGTGTCATGCCTAGAAGAGGGGTCTTTGCAATTTCCATGTCTGTGTGATATTGTTCATGCAAAGTTACTAAAAACCAATGATATTACAAAGCCGGGGTGTTGGTTTTTTGCCGTTTGTTCAGTGGCATTTCCTATACAGGTGTGGGTGTAGCGTAATCTGATAATGAAAAAAAGCGTGCCGAAGACAGTTTTTTCTATCTTTGGCACGCCTAGATTTATATAACTATAATATATCGGCTATTTACTATAAATTTCCTTGAGCTTGTTCAGTAAGTCTTGACCGCGCAAATCTGATGCAACTATGTTTCCAGTAGGGTCTACTAGAATATTGCAAGGTATTGAATTTACGCCATATACTTCGCTGGCGGCACATTTCCAACCCTTAAGGTCTGACATTTGTGGCCACTCCATGCCCAGTTGTTTTACGGCTTCTTTCCAGCTTTCAGCTTTATTGTCAAATGACACTCCTACCACATTGAAGCCTTTGGTGGCATGGTATTGTCTGTATGCTTCTACCACGGTAGGCATTTCGCGGCGGCACGGGCCACACCATGAAGCCCAAAAGTCTACCAAAACATATTGGCCTTTGCCAACCCATTGGCTCAGTTTTACGGTCTTACCATCCATATCTTGCATTACAAGTTCTTGGAAAGGCTGTCCTGGATGGCGCTTCTCAATACCTGCAAGTAAACGCTTGGCTTGAGCCATTGCGGGATGATTGTAGTAGGCTGTGGTAGTGTCGCAGAATTCTTTCAAGTGATCGTAATCGAAAGAATATGCATATTCAAGCGCCAGTACAACGGGAGCCAAATTATTGCGATTTTCGCGGTACAGGCTGAATATAACCTCGTCGCTCTTCTCGTCAAGTTGTGCCATCTCGTTTTCTATTTCTTGTTTGCGTGCATCTGTAGTTTTGGGGTTCTTAAACTCGTTGGCCAATGAGTTCTGCTTGCCCATGTTATCGTTCATGTAGAACCAGAACTTGGCGATGCGCTCGTTGAGCGATGAACCTTTTACTTCTTGCTTGGCAAAGTCTATGTCAAGTGGGGTACCATCGTTTAGGAAGAACATCATATCGCGGTTGTCTTTAGTAAAAGTGGCCACAACTATAATGGCATTAGAAGGTGCTTTACCTGCAAATGCAAATTTTCCTCCTTCGCATACGCTATCGGTAAGTATTTGTTTGCCCCTGGCATATTCGCCAGCCATAGCTTTTACTGTGCCTTGTGGCACTATACCTGATATTTTATACTCTACATCTTGCGCCAGGGCTGCGGTGGCGCATATAAAAGTGACCACAAGGGCCATCATTGTCTTTCTCATTCTTTTCTCTATTTTAGGGTGGTTATTCGGCAGATTTGTCAGCATTGTCGTCCTCAGTGGGAGCCAGTGCAGCTTCAAAATCACTTATGCCGTTATTTATAAGTATATCATACCACTGGATAAGCTTGCGAATGTCACTGTCGTGTACACGCTCTTCGTCATAGTTGGGCAGAACTTCGGCAAAATAGGTGCGAAGTTCTTTGCCTGAAGCTTTCTTGTAATGTACCGAGCAGGGTTTGCCCTGTTCTTTTTCGCATAGATTCTTTAATACTTTCCATAGAGGTATGTCTTCGGCATCGGTGTACATGGCTATGTCTGTAAGACTTGTCACCCTGTCTGTGGCGAAAGCCGGCATACGGCGGTGGGTACCATCAAGAGTTTCTACTATCAGGTTCATTTTACCGCGCGAAACCAGTTTATACAGGCCTGGTTTCCCTGAAATTGAAAGAATTGTTTCCATTGTCTCTTTTATAAGCTGTTTAAAATGTTGTTAATCTGAATATTAATGTCACGTATACCATCATTGACGATAATATAGTCACTCATTTCTTCTATGTGTTGCTGGGACATCTGTCGGTGTATCCATTCTAGTGCATTAGTGCGACTTATGCCATCGCGCTCCATGATGCGTTTTACCTTTATATTTTCAGGTGCAGAAACGCATATAACATGGTCAAAGTTTATACGGCGGTTGAAGCCACTTTCGAAAAGTATGGCACTCTCCAGCCATTCGTATCCCGAGGCCATGAAATCGGCGGCCACTGCCGGATGTATTACGCTATTGATAGCCTGCTTGTTGGTCTCGCTCTGTAGCAAGAATTTGGCCAGTACGTTTTTCTGTAGCTCGTGATGGTGATATACATCAGCCCCCACTAAACTGATGAGGCGGTTGCGTATATCGTCAGACTCGCGCATCAGCCGCTTGGCGGCACTGTCGCAGTCGTAAACATTGATGCCGTGTTTGCCCAACAACTGGCAGATGTATGATTTACCAGAACCGATACCTCCTGTAATAGCTATTTTCATTGTTGTTCTATCAGATAGTCTACCTTTGGATTTTCCAGATTACAGTGCGTTACATTGTGCGGATATATTTTAAGGTGTAGTACGCATTTGTCTTGTGGGGGGGCTGCAAGTTCTAGATAGTCGGCAACAACCTTGAACTGGTCGGCCTTTACATTGCGGTACATACTTGCTCCGATGGAGAATCTTACCAATGCCTTTGATGGGAATGTACGCAATACCTTTCCCTCGGGCATATTGATGGCGGTGATGGGTACTTCAATGGTCTGCTCGGTAAGTATGTCGGGGTAGAGAAGTATCTTTACTGTTGCCGGCACAGTCTTGATACCTTTGGCTTGTTTCAGTGCTACCTGTTTTATTACTGTGTCGTTGAAATTAACAATATCCAAGTTGGTGGTGGTAACATATTGAATGCTATCAAGTATGTCTTTTCTAGCATATACGGTAACCTTTCCAGGTATTACTTTCTTTCCGGCTAGGTAATACGACTTTTCAGGCATTATTCTGCCAGCCAGTCTTACCGGTACTTGTTTTGACTCACCATAATTGAAGAAGTATTCTATATGGTCTGGTTTTACTCCAGTAATGCGCGATGAACCGAACAGTTGGGCATAGGCGGCTTTAATCATATCTGTCGATGTAATATTTCCCTTGCCAGTTGTTTTGTTGGCATACGACTCGAAATTGAAGTTAATAATCTGTTGCTTGTCGGTAATGTAGGCCAACAACGAGAACCCTTTGTCTTTAACCGTTACAGTTATGGTGTCTGTGTTTTGTGACGTAACAATAACATTCTGTGGAATGTTGGTTAGAGACACGGGTATCTGTAGCTCTTTCTCATAGGTCTCATTAAGGGTCATCAGCAGCCAAAATATTCCGCTGAGTATGAGAAAAAACAAAAAAATCAAGAACTCTTTGTTGACGAATCTGAACAAAAAGTTCTTGATATATGCTATGTTGCGGTTCAGGTTCGTCATTTATGCTTGGCGCATGGGAGAATTGGCATCGGCAAATACATAGCTTTTGTCTACGGTAATATTTACGCCGCGTGCGATTTCTACCTCAACGGTATTTTTCTCTAGATTGATATTTTTTACTGTGCCGTAAATACCACCGCCAGTTACTACAGGGTCGCCCGTCTTCAAAGAGTTCTGAAAGTTGCGTATTTCTTTCTGTTTTTTCTGCTGTGGGCGAATCATAAAGAACCACATAATGACAAACATGATAATCAGCATGAATATCATGCCCATACCGCCTCCGGCTCCTTGGCCTTGGGCTGCTAAAATAAGTGTACTCATAATCAGGTTATTTTTAATTGTTATTTTCTCTTTGTTGTGTTCGCTCGTTAGGGGTGCGTTCTGGCATTGGCTTGAGTAGCTTTCCTGTTCTTACCAAATGGCGTGCTATGGCATCGAGCATGCCATTGATATAGCCACCGCTCTTTCTTGTGCTGTAAAGCTTGGCCAAATCTACATATTCGTTGATGGTAACGCTGATAGGTATGTTGGGGAATGTCATCATTTCAGCGATGGCTATCTGCATGATAACAACATCCATGTATGCTAATCGTGAGAAATCCCAGTTGCGGCTGGCTTCGCTCATAAAACGTTGGTAGGTATCTGCGTTGAGGATAGTGGCTCTGAAAAGCTTTCGGGCAAAATCACGGTCCTCTTCGTCCTTGTATTCGGGTAGCAGTTCTTGATTTGACTTGTTGGCTGCATCAAAGCGTTTGATGGTCTTCAGTACAAATGTGTCTACAATTTCCTTGTCGTCATTCCAGTAGAGACTTTTTTCTTCTAGGATGGCATCAAGTTCGTCGTTATTTTGAATGAGTAGTTTGTATATCTTGCGCCATATTTCGCGGTCGGCTTCATACGAATCGTCGTTGCTTTCCATATATTCTTTATATATGGTGCTCTGCTCTATTTGGTTGCATTTGCTCTTGATGAACTCCTTGTCGTTATCCCACGACAATTTCTTGTCTTCCAAGAATGCAGTGAGCATCTTGTTTTCTTCAAGCTGAATGGCAAATTTATTGAAAGCAAACTTGTTAGATGGTTTTTCGGTATCTTCACGTTCGGCGCGGGCAGTAAGAATTTCAAGCCTACGTCTTTCCTCGCGTGAAATTTCCACAATCAGCAGTAATAGATAGTTGTAAAGGTCGTAAGCCTTAGACAAACTGAACAGCAATTCCTTTTCGGCATTCTCCATATTCTTGTTGCCGTTCTGGTAATAGGCATAGGTTAACTGGACTACCTTAATTCTAATCAATTCTCTGTTTATCATTCTCTAATAATAATTTGTGTTCCTAATTTTGATACAAAAATACTCAAAAAACCTATTCCGTGCAATAAAAACACTGAAAATAACAATAACATTAGAATATTTTTAGAAAAGGGGGCGCAAAGGGGAGCATGTGTATAAGGATGGTTCTATAAATTACCACCGCCAAGTTCTTTCTTTGTTGTTAGATTGCGTTTTGTCATCTTTCGTATGCAAATCTGACAAAGTTAATTTATAGAACCACCCATAAATAAATTAACGTACAAAATGAATTCTTACGCGTTGTTAAGTACAAAAATGGTGAAAATGAATGATTTTTTTAGAGAAAACCTTGTGTAGTATATAGAAAAAATGTACCTTTGCACCGCTTTTCGCATCTCAGTGTGATGGCGAATTAATTAATAATTTAGAGTAACACATTATGAAAGAGATTAATGTAACAGGTCAGAAGCGTACAGACCTTGGCAAAAAAGCTTCAAAACAACTTCGTAAGCAGGGCCTTGTTCCTTGCAATCTTTATGGTGAGGCCGTACAAGACGGCAAACCCGTGGCAATGTCTTTCGCAGTGGCTATGAGCGACTTGCGCAAGATAGTTTACACTCCCCATGTATATGTAATCAATCTGATTATTGATGGCGAGTCTCATACTGCTATTCTGAAGGAACTTCAGTTTGACCCTGTAACCGATGCCGTACTGCACGTAGATTTCCTTGAGGTTAACGACCAGAAACCTATTACAATAGGTATCCCTGTTCACCTTGTAGGCTTGGCTCAGGGTGTGCGTGATGGTGGTAGAATGAACCTTTCTATGCGTAAGCTTAATGTTACCGCTCCTTATCAGCAGATTCCCGAGCATCTTGATATAGATGTAACAGCTCTTAAGATAGGCAAGAGTATCAAGGTTGGTGAACTGAGCTTCGAGGGTCTTGAGATAGCTAACGCCAAAGAGGTTATCGTATGCTCTATTAAGATGACACGCCAGGCTGCCGCTGCTGCTGCCGCTCAGGCTTAATCTTGACAAATGGACAAATTTTTGATTTGTGGATTAGGTAATCCTGGTGCTGAATATCAGGATACCCGACACAATACAGGTTTTATGGTATTGGACGCTTTTGCAAAAGCGTCCAATATTGTTT